>CAZKKG010000003.1:15380-36440 GCA_964553275.1 uncultured Candidatus Saccharibacteria bacterium | reverse complement strand
GCTCCGCGGGTAGGATTCGAACCTACAACAAACGCCTTAACAGGGCGTCGTTCTACCATTGAACTACCGCGGAATAATAAACAACACTACTAATTATAAATATATTTTAGAGATTTTCAAGTTTTTTCAGTATCCTTTGAGTTTTTTAAGATTTTCATGAGCCCTTATTCTTTCTAAAGATTTCGCTTCAATTTGACGAATTCTCTCACGAGTTACGCCAAACTCATTGCCCACTTCTTCTAAAGTGTGAGTAACCTCATCTTTTAGTCCGAATCTCATTGATAGAATCTTCTGTTCTCTGGGCGTCAAATCTTTTAAAATCTCTTTTAACCTTACTTTTAAAAGAGATCTTGATGCCTCTAATGATGGAGAAATTGTTTTTTCATCTTTGATAAATTCAGCCAAAACACTGTCATCTTTTTCTTCTCCCACCGGAGTTTCAAGCGAAATAGTTCTTTGAGAAATCTTCATGATATGACGCACTTTCTGCACATCTTCACTCATTTCAGAAGCGATTTCCTCGGGCAAGGGTTCTCTGCCCAAATCCTGGAGAAGCCTTCTCCTTACATGAGTAAACTTGGTGATGGTTTCTACCATATGAACGGGAATTCTAATAGTCCTTGCCTGGTCAGCGAGAGCTCTGGTAACAGCTTGACGAATCCACCAGGTGGCGTAAGTTGAAAACTTATACCCTTTTCTCCAGTCAAATTTCTCAACGGCTCTAAATAATCCTATATTCCCCTCTTGTATCAAATCAAGCAAAGTCAAATTGGGAGAACGCCCAATGTACTTTTTAGCAATAGAGACCACCAATTTCAGATTGGATTTAGCCAGTTTCTTTTTTGCTTCATCGTCTCCCTTTTCAATCATCTTTGATAATTCTTTTTCTTCCGAAGGAGTAAGAAAAGGCACCGAACCGATTTCTTTTAAATACATCTGAACCGAATCAAGTTTCTGGCCCGGCACAAATTTCCCCTTTAATAATTCTGTCGATTTTTCATCTCCAATTTCCAAAAAACTTTTTACTTCTTTAACTTTTATTCCTTCTTTTTCAAACTGTTCATATAGATTATCAAGTTCTCTAATATGCTTTTCGATCCTGGGAAAGAAATACAAGATTTCAGAATAAGTGACAAATCCCCTGCTCCTGCCTTTAATCAAAAGCTTATCAAGACTTCCCAAAAAAACTTTTTTCTTCTTTTTTTTAGGCCTTGCCTTCTCTTTCCGGACAAGTCCTCGGAGAAAACTTGAACGAGTTAATCTTTTTTTAGGCCAAATTTGAACCCGCTCCTTCTTTAAGGAAGTTTTTTTACCAACTTTCTTTTTAGCTTTTACTGCAGACTTTTTTCGAACAGTTTTTTTTCTTTCTATAGTTTTTTTCGGCACTTTTTTTCTGATCGTCTTTTTACCTGCTTTCTTTATCTTTTTTCTCTTCTCTGTTCTCCTTGCAGACACGCGCTTTTCTATCTTTTTCTTCCCTCTCTCCGATTTTCTCTGTTTCGTTTTCCTTTTTTTTATAGGCATAATTTAATTGATTAGTTTCTTGGAAAGTTTATTAAATTTTTGAACTAAAGATGATATTTTTTCAGGATCGTTTTCTTTTTCTGCTTCCTTAATTTCATCTGATGTTTTGTTTAATTCCTTCCTTATTTCAAAACCCTTTATTTCTTCAAGACAAATCTCAATTTCTTCTTCGGGTTCGGGCAAACCATCTTCTTCTGCATCCTCTTTTAGCGGATTATAGTCAACTTCCGCTGCCAAACAAAGATAGTTTAACGATTCTATGAATTCAGGAGAAAAATTCTTGCTTGAAGGAAAGCCTTTTTTCTCTTTAAAATCTATTTTCAAGCCAGGGTTTTGCTTTAGGTATTCTAAAATCTTTTTAAATTCATCTGAAAAATAGCAAAAATAGTCTTCTCTTATCAGATCTAAATCATGCGGATGCTTTAAAAGCAAGAATGCCAACCTCTCTTCAAGCATATCTTTTCTGTCTTTTGGTTTCCGGTTTTCTTCTGCATCAATCTCTGATTCTTTTTCAGAGGAAGGCAAATGTGTTTCTTTTTCAAACTTTGCTCTTTCAAGTTCCGTACGAAGATCCTCTTCCTTGATTTTCAATCTATTCGAAAGCTCTCCGAGCCAATGAGACTGCTCAATTTTATTAAATATCTTTTTTATCACCGGTAAGAGAATCTTGGTGATCTTTACTTTGTTTTCAACATTTTGAAGGTCTCCCTCCGCAGATGAAAAAGCGCTTTGAAAATAGAATTCGGTAATTGATTTTGCCCGATCAACTAAATCCTGCCATTTGTCCGAACCTTCTAAAATAATATCGGCGGGATCTTTGCCTTGAGGCATCACAATAACCTTAATTTTAAATCCTTGAGCTTGAGCCAAGTCTATCCCTCTCTGAGTCGCAGACCCTCCCGCAATATCCATATCAAAAGCGGTATAGAGGTTTTCCGAATAACGCTTAAGAGTTTTTAGTTGATTTTGAGTAAGAGCAGTCCCGGAAACGGCAGCTACATTTTCAAATCCGGCCTGGCTGCACAAAATAGCATCCATATATCCCTCTACTAAAATACAGCAATCCTTTTTCCTAATCTCAACTTTAGCCTTGTCTAAACCATAAAGAATATTTCCTTTGTCATAAAGCAATGTTTGCGGAGTATTAATGTATTTTGCCTGATCGGTTCCTTTTTGTTCCTGAAAAATCCTACCCCCAAACCCGGCTATCTGGGAATTAAGATCAAAGACAGGAAAAATAATTCTACCGCGAAAACGGTCATAAAAGTTTCCTTTTTCATTCTTGATTTCCAATCCCGCTTTCTCAATCTCTTCTTTTTTATACCCTGCTTCGGTTAAAAAATCAGAAAGTCCCTGCCAGGTATCGGGAGCATAGCCAATCCTCCATTTTTCAATTGTTTCTTCCTTTAATCCCCTATCTAGCAAATATTGTTTTGCTTTTTTCCCTGCATTGCCTTCCTGAAGCTGTTTTTCAAAAAACTTGTTGGCAAGCTCGCATATTTCATAAAGTCTGGTTTTCTCCGTTTGCCATTTAGCCATTTCCGGGGTTGGCTTTTTAAGCTCTATTCCTGCTTTGCGCGCCAAAATCCTTAAAGCATCTCCAAATTCTACCCTCTCAATTTCTTTGACAAAGGCAAAAATGTCGCCTCCCAAGCCGCACCCAAAACATTTCCAAATCTGGCGAGTCGGAGAAACAAAAAGAGAAGGTTTCTTCTCGGAATGAAAAGGACAAACTGCTTTATAGTTGATGCCCGCTTTCTGAAGCTTAATATATGAGCCTATCACCTGCACTATGTCCAATCTTGACTTAATCTCTTCGATTGGATTTTGAATATTCATAGTTTTAAAAATGGTTAAAAATATTAAATGCGGAAGGAGTGGGATTCGAACCCACGGTGAGTTTCCCCACACACGCTCTCCAAGCGTGCGCCTTCGGCCGCTCGGCCATCCTTCCTTAAAACCCCTTAAACCTTCATGCCCTTTAAAGCTTTTATGCGTTCCTCAACGGGAGGATGAGTTGTAAAAAGCTTGGTAAACCAACTCTTGGATTCCTCGCCCTTGAAAGGCGATGAAATATATAGGTGAGAAGTTGAATTGTTGGCAACTCTCATAGAGGTCTGATCTTGAGATATCTTTTCAAGCGCTCCGGCCAATCCTTCGGGATATCTGGTTAAAAGAGCTCCTGAAGCATCTGCTAAAAATTCCCTTTTCCTTGAAATAGCAAGACGAATCAAACTGGCTGCAATCGGAGCTAGAATAGCGGCAATAAGTCCAACAATAATCATCCAAGCATGAACATTTGAATTTCGGGAGTCTCTTCTCGTCCCTCCGAAAAATGTGATTCTTAAAAACAGGTTGGAAATTATGGCGACAATGCCAACCAAAACAACCACTACCGTACCCAATAACATGTCCTTGTTTCCAATATGCGACAACTCATGAGCTATTACTCCTTCAAGTTCGGTCCTATCTAGCTTTTCTAAAAGTCCTCTGGTTACAGCCACGACAGCATGTTCGGCATTCCTGCCCGTGGCAAAAGCATTAGGTTGTGATTCTTCAATTATGTAAATTTTAGGCAAGGGAAGCCCGGCTGCAATACAAAGATTCTCAACTATTCTGTATAATTCGGGGCTGTCTTTCTTTTCAATCGGCTTAGCCCTGGTCATCGCCAGAACAATTTTATCTGAATACCAATAACTCGCAAAGCTTTGAACAAAAGCTATTATCAAAGCAATTATTAGGAATATATTGCTTCCCAACAGCAAGCTAAAGAGCCATCCCAGAGCAATAATAAAGATTAAAAAAGAACTAATTAACAAAAAAGTTTTCCGAGTATTTGACTCAGCTTGGGTGTATAATGTTGGCATACAAAAAATTGAAAACTAATTCTTAAAGAGTAAAAACTATTTTCTAAAACTTTACTGACACGGGTTTTCTTTCTTCTGCCTCTTTCACTTCAAAAAATTCCATCTTCTTAAAACCAAAAATCTTAGAAATAATATTTGAAGGAAAGACCTGTATCCTTATATTCAAGTCTCTGACATTACCATTATAGAATCTTCTGGCGGCTTGAATTTTATCTTCCGTGTCTCTTAATTCTCTCTGAAGCTCAAGAAAGTTTTCAGAGGCCCTAAGCTGAGGATAATTTTCAGAAACAGCGAAAAGAGATTTTAAAGTTGCCGACAACATGTTTTCTGTTTCCTGTTTTTGCTTTAAATCGGTTGCCTGCATTGCTCTGCTTCTTGCTTCGGTAATTTTCTCTAGAACTTCCTTTTCGTGAGAAGCATATCCCTTAACCGTTTCAACTAAATTAGGGATAAGATTATGTCTTCTTTTTAACTGAACATCTATGTCTGCCAAAGCTTCTTTAGCCCTGCTTCTCAACTTAACTAATCTGTTAAAAAGAGAAATGACAACTACGGCTAAAACAACGGCAATAGAAATTATTACTTTCCAGAACATATAAATCAAATTTAGATTATTTTATTAATCGACCTACGTTTAATATAGCTGAAATCTTTTCTGAAATCAAGAACGACAAAGCCCGAAATCCACCTAAAGATTTCGAGCTTCTGTTTTTCTTCCTTGTTTAATATCCTGGCATAGGAGGCATCTTGTATTTCTCTTCTTTCTCCGGTTTTTCCGCAACCACACATTCCGTAGTCAGAAGAATAGCTGCGGCCGAAGCTGCATGCTCGATAGCCGATCTTACAACCTTGGTCGGATCAACAACGCCTGTTTTCATTAAATCTTCATATTCGCCGCTCTGAGCATTGAATCCAAAGGTTCCTTCTTTATCTTTAACCTTTTCTATAACAACGGAGCCGTCTACACCCGCATTGGAAGCAATCCAACGAATGGGAGATTCCAAGGCTTTCTTTAAAATATCAACTCCTATCTTTTCGTCACCTTCAAGATCTAATTCTTCCAAACTTTTTACAGCTCTTAAAAGAGCTATTCCTCCTCCGGCAACAATTCCTTCTTCTACCGCTGCTCTTGTAGCAGAAAGCGCATCTTCGGTTTTATGCTGTTTCTGTTTTTGTTCAATTTCGGTTGCAGCACCAACTTTTATTATCGCAACCCCTCCCACTAACTTCCCTAATCTTTCTTGCAGCTTTTCTTTATCAAAGTCGGAATCGGTATTTTTAAGCTGATTTCTGATTTGGTTTATTCTTGCTTCTAAATCTTCTTTGTTTCCCTTGCCTCCGACTATGGTTGTGTTTTCTTTTGTGGAGATTACCTTTCGAGCATGACCGAGATGTTTCAATTCAACATCTTCAAGTTTTAACCCTAATTCTTCCGAAATAACCTGACCTCCGGTCAAAACAGCAATGTCTTTCAGCATGTCTTTCTTTTTGTCTCCAAATCCCGGAGCTTTGACTGCTAAAGTATTAAAGGTACCTCTAAGTTTGTTGACAACCAAGGTTGCCAGAGCTTCACCATCAACTTCTTCAGCAATTATTATCAACTCTTTTTTCCCTCCCTGTGCCGCTTTTTCCAAAGTGGGAAGGATTTCATTGACGGCGGAAATCTTTTTATCAGTAATTAATATACAAGGATTTTCATATTCGGCAATCATTCTTTCGGGGTCAGTGATCATATAAGGAGAAATATACCCCCTGTCAAATTGAAGGCCTTTAACTACTTCCTTGTGAATTCCGAAAGTATGAGATTCTTCTACCGTTACGACACCGTCCTTGCCGACTTCCTGGACCACTTCTGCTATCAAACTCCCTATTTCTGGATCTTCAGCAGAAATGGTGGCAACTTGAGCCATTTCTTCCTTGCCATCGACAGACTTAGATTGTTTCTCTAAAGATTCTTTGACTTTATCAAGACCCTTTTCAATGCCCCTTTTTAAGGCGAGAGGATTGGCTCCCGCAGCAACGTTTTTAAATCCTTCTGAAACTATGCTCTGGGTCAAGACAACTGCAGTTGTGGTTCCATCACCCGCTGCATCATTTGTTCTTGAAGCAACTTCTTTAATTATCTCAGCTCCCAAGTTTTCAATCTTATCCTCTAATTCAATTTCTTTCGCAATAATCACTCCATCATTAGTAATGGTAGGAGCTCCAAAGCCTTTATCCAAAACCACATTCCTGCCTTTTGGACCTAAGGTAATTTTTACCGTATCAGCCAGTTTATCAATTCCTAATTTTAGTTTTTTCCTGGCCGTTTCTGAATAATAAATTTGTTTAGCCATATTTATTTGCCCTTACATATCTCCATCTTCAGAAAATGAAGATTTGTTCGGACTTAACTAATTTCAATTCTTAGTTTTTGAGAATCGCTAATATGTCTTCTTCTTTGGCAATTAGGTATTCTTTGCCGTCGACTTTTATCTCATTTGGACCGTATTTCGTAAACAAAACTCTGTCTCCTTCTTTTACTTCGAGAGGAATTGTTTTCCCCGCAGATGTTTTTCTTCCCGGTCCCACTGCGATGACTTTCCCCTGCTCGCGTTTCTCTTCTTCCGCAGTCCTGGGAAGAAGAATTCCGCTTTTAGTTTTTTCCTCCATGGGAGTAGGTTCAATTAAAACATGATCAGATAAGGGTTTAATTTTCATAGTCGCTTTGCTTTTAGATAGCATTAATTAATGTTTTGGTAGTAACGACCTTTATCCGAATCAATCGGACTTTTTAAATTTAGCAATCCCGAAGAGAGAGTGCTAATCATATCTTCTTATTTTTTAAACTTTGTGTCAAGAGAGAACAAATAACTTTTATTTACAAAGCTTGTCCTTTTATGTTTTTTAAATACTTGCCCGTATAGCTCTCTTTTACATTAACAATGTCCTCAGGTTTTCCTTCAACTACAATATAACCACCCTCATCCCCTCCTTCCGGTCCTAAATCTATTACCCAATCAGCATTTCTAATAAAATCAAGATTATGTTCAACAACCAGAACGGTGTTGCCTTTTTTAACCAATTCCTTGAGAATGACAACCAATTTTTTAATATCGTCCGGGTGAAGGCCGGTGGTAGGCTCGTCTAATATGTATAGGGTCTTGCCGGTTGCTTTTTTAGAAAGTTCAGCAGCAAGTTTTACTCTCTGAGCTTCCCCTCCGGACAGGGAGGGAGCAGGCTGGCCTAATTGCATATACCCAAGCCCGACTTCGTTTAGAATTTTCAATTTTTCAAAAAGCCCTGGAACATTTTTTAAAAACTCCATTCCTTCTTTAACTCTCATCTTCAGGACTTGAGAGACATTCTTGCCTTTGTATTCTATTTCTAAAGTTTCTCTGTTATACCTGGTGCCTCTGCATTCCTGACATTCGACATACGTATCGGGGAGAAAAAACATTTCTATTTTAATTTCCCCCTGACCCTGGCAGGCTTCACATCTTCCCCCCTTAACGTTGAAAGAAAAACGGCCCGAATCATATCCCCTAATCCTCGCTTCCTTGGTTTTAGAAAACAGGTCCCTGATATATGAAAAAGCGTTAATATATGTAACGGGGTTAGATCTCGGCGTTTTTCCTATGGGCGACTGATCAACCAAAACCACTTTATCTAAAAAGCTAACACCTAATATTTCTCTATATTTGCCGGGCTCCTGTTTTGCTTTGTAAAATTTCTTAAGCAGAGCTCTAGCTAAAATATCCGTGACCAGAGAACTTTTGCCCGAGCCTGATACTCCGGTAACGCAAACGAGCTTACCCAAGGGAATTTTAACATCTATATCCTTTAAATTATGCTCTGCTGCCTTTTCGATAAATAGATGGTTTTGTTTTTCGAGAGTATTGTCATTAAAGGAATCTGCTTTGACTTTCTTTCTTCCCGAAAGATATTCTCCGGTCAGGGTATGTGATTTAAGCAATTCCTTGTAGGTTCCTTCAAAAATTATCTTTCCTCCTTCTTTACCGGCTCCCGGTCCCACATCAATTATCCAATCAGATGCAGAAATGGTTTGAGGATCATGTTCTATAACAATTACGGTATTATCCAGGTCCCTAAGTTTTTTTAAAGTTTCAATTAATCTCTTCTGATCTCTCGCATGGAGGCCAATCGAGGGTTCATCCAAAATATACAAGACTCCGGAAAGCTTTGACCCTATTTGAGTGGCCAATCTTATGCGCTGCTCTTCACCGCCGGCCAAAGTTTCAGCCTTCCTGCTCAAAGTCAAATAGCTCAAGCCGACATCAATTAAAAACTGCAGACGATTATTGATTTCTCTAATAATTGGGGAAGCAATTTTAAGTTCATTAGACCTTAATTTTGAAACCAACAGATGTTCAAAGAATTCCTTTGTTTTTGAGATTGGCATGTTTACTATCCGGTCTATTGAAAATCCGGAAACCTCCACAGCCAGCGCTTCCTGCCTCAGCCTTTTTCCCTTGCAAGCATCGCAAATCCTTTCAACCATATATTGTTTTATCTCCTGGCGAGTGTAATCGGAATCCGTTTGCTTGTATTTTCTTTCGAGACCGGGGATCACTCCTTCAAAACAGTCGTTGTCCGTGCCTTTATCTTGTCCGTATAGAATCAAATCAATTATTTCTTTCGAAAGCTCCTTAACGGGGGCATCAAGAGAAAAGCCGTGCTCTTTAGCAAGACTGCAAAGCTTCCACCAAAAATAGCTCTGCCTGCCGATTTTATGGGAAGCATGGGCCCAGGGGAAAATAGCTCCTTCAGAAAGCGACAAATTCAAATTGGGCATAACTAAGTTTGGATCGACTTCAAGTTTTACGCCCAACCCCTGGCAAGCGGGACAAGCTCCGTAAGGAGAATTAAAAGAAAAAAGACGGGGCTCTATTTCCGGTAAAGAAACGCCGCACTTTTCGCAAGCAAAGCGTTCGCTAAAAATCAAGTCGCTGTATTTTCTGTTTTTACCTTTCGGCTTCTTGGATATTATCATTATCCCTTTGCCTAATTTAAGAGAAGTTTCCACAGAATCTGCCAACCGCACCTTATCCATATCGTCTTCCCTTACCAGTCTATCAACAACAACTTCAATATCATGTTTCTTGTTCTCATTTAGGTCCATTTCCAATGCTTCTTCGATACGGTGCAAAATCCCGTCAATCCTTATTCTAATAAATCCCTGTCTTTGAATTTCTTCTAAAATTCCCCTATGCTCTCCTTTTCTGCCCTTGACCACCGGTCCTAAAACAAGAAATTCCTCTCCCTGTCTAAACTCTAAAATCTGGTCTATAATCTGGTCCGACGTCTGCATAGAAACAACCCTGCCGCACTTGGGGCAATGAGGCACTCCAACCCTTGCAAACAGAAGTCTTATATAGTCATAGATTTCGGTGATAGTGCCCACCGTAGAACGGGGATTGTGGGATGACTTCCTTTGGCTTATGGAGATTGCAGGAGAGATGCCTTCAATTCTGTCAACATCCGGTTTTTGCATCATTCCCAGAAACTGCCTGGCATAAGCAGACAAGCTTTCTATATACCTTCTCTGCCCTTCAGCATACAAAGTGTCAAAAGCAAGAGAGGATTTTCCCGAACCGGAGATTCCCGTAATAGCCACCAATTTATTCTTGGGAATATCAAGATTAATGTTCTTTAAATTATGAACTCTGGCTCCTCTTATCTTGATAAAGGATTTCTCGTTATGTTTGGTTTTGGAAAGTTTATTAGATTCCATAATACAACAAGTTTCTCATTATACTCCTATTATCAATTCTTTTCAAGGATGACTGTTGAAAAGAATGCGACTTAGGATTAAAATCTATATACAAAGCAAATGAAAAACTTTAAGGTTTTAGAAAAAGAAAAAATATCAAAACTTCCCAAAGCTCCCGGAGTTTACGCTTTTAAAAAAGGAAGAGCTTTCCTTTATATCGGCAAAGCTTCAAACATTAAAGAAAGGGTTAAAAATCACTTCCGGCAATCAGGAACCAGCAGCAATGCTTTTGTTGGGAAATCATCAGAAATATCCTTTATTAAAACAGCTTCTGAAATAGAGGCTTTAATTTTGGAGGCAAATTTAATTAAAAGATACGAACCGAAATACAATGTTGCATGGAAGGACGACAAAAACTATTTTTATGCTGCTGCAACTAAAGAGTTGTTTCCAAGGATATTTGTCACCCACCAACTAAAACCGGACGAAGGCAACATTCAATATATCGGACCATTCGTAGACGGCAAAGCGTTAAAAACAGTTTTAAAAACTTTACAAAAGGCTTTTCCTTACAGAACATGCAAGGCGAGATCAGAAAAACTCCCCAAAAGACCCTGCCTTTTATACCAGATTGAAAGATGCTCTGCCCCTTGTATAACAAGCATTAAGAATAAAAAATCATTGTTAAATAGAAAAAGAGACTACCGGAAAAACATCAAAAACCTTATTAATATCCTCAAAGGCAAAAAACCACAAGTGATAAGCAAATTAAAGAAAGAAATGAAGGAATCGTCCAATGATCAGAATTTCGAAAAAGCAAAATCGATTAGAGACCAAATACTTGCTTTAGAGAAAGTAATGGCTCATTCGCAGATTTTCTTTTTGCATCCCTTTGTTCCCGACGGTATAAGAAGCAAAGATATTTTTCTCTGCTGGGAAAGGGTACAAGAAGATTTTAAAAAACTGCTTGAAATAAAAAAGAACATAAAAAGGATTGAGGGATACGATATTTCAAATATTCAAGGCAAGCAAGCCGTAGGCTCCATGGTAGTCTTTATTGAAGGCAAGCCGGTCAAATCGCTTTACAGAAAGTTTAAAATAAAATATAAAGACAAAGCGGTAAAAAAAGGAGAGCCGAATGATCCGGCGATGATAAAAGAAATAATTTCAAGAAGATTAAATCACTCCGAATGGCAAAAACCTGATGTAATTCTGGTTGATGGAGGAAAGCCTCAGTTAAACGCTGCTTTAAAAGCACTTCAAGAAGATACAAAAAACCACTCTATAAAAGTTATTGCTTTGGCAAAAAAAGAAAACAAATTATACGTTGAAGGGAAAAAAGAATTGATCCTCTTAAGAAGTCTCTGTCAGGAAATTTCCAATTTAATACTGCAAATAAGGGATGAGTCGCACCGTTTTGCTATTTCTTATCACAGGAAACTAAGGAAAAAAACATTGCTTGAACAATAGTTCTTTGCTACAATAAAATAATTCAAATGAAAAAGATAACTATTCAAATTATTGCCGGGACCCTTGGAATGTGGTTGGCAGCCATTTTTATTTCTGGAGTAGAAGTAGAAATTATTCCAGGATACTCCAGTTTATTCGGAATAAATTTCACTCAAAGCTGGCAAATCTTTATTCTAATAGGAATATCTATTGGCCTTATCAACTCTTTTATTAAGCCTATTTTAAAGTTTATTGCCATTCCCGTAAGGATTCTTACCCTGGGCATCGCTACCCTGCTAATTGACATGTTTCTGATTTGGATTGTTGACATTCTTTTCCCTGAGCTCATAATTAAAGGACTAATCGCACTTTTCTGGACAACAATCATTATCTGTCTCTGCGGTTTCTTATTCTCTAAGTTTTATCATAAATAATTATATGGAAAGTTTTTTAATTACCGCACAGATCGTAGTTTCTGTTTTGTTAATAGTCACTATCCTTTCTCAACAGAGAGGAAGTGCTTTAGGGTCCTCTTTCGGGCAGGAAGGCGGTGGATATTACAGCACGAGAAGAGGATTGCAAAAAAGAATATTCCAAGCCACGATAGTCTTGGCAGTACTTTTTATTCTTTTGTCTTTTTTAAACCTTCTCTTTTAAATATTCCTACGAAATTACAAAAATCGTACGAAAATACGAAATTATATATTAAAAACCTCGTAGTTTCGTAAAAAATCTGTAATTTCGTAGTACTTTTTTGAAAATAAATCTTCGAAAAATCATAAAAACCTCTGAAAAAGTCACTGAGCTTCCGGAGAAAGCGAGTTATAAAACGGATCAAGTTAAGTTTTATATCGCTAATTTTAAGTGGCCCAAAAAAGCACAGTGGAAAAAATTCCCTAAAACTCTTAATAAAAGAGAAAAGTTAGCTTTTGGAATTTCTCTCATTTTATTTCTAATTTCTTTTTCATTTATTGCAAACAGTCTTTACATTGCCAATACTTTCCCCGTGCCAGCTCAAGGAGGAGAATATATAGAAGGAATTATAGGAGCTCCTCGATTTATCAATCCTATTTACTCTGATTACAGCGATGTTGACCGCGATTCGGTTGAAATCCTCTTTTCCGGATTAATGAAGTATACTCCCGAAGGTCAAATAGTTCCTGACTTGGCCGAGAAAGTTGAAAGCGATAAAGAAGGTACAGAAATTAAAATCTTTCTCAGAGAGGATATTTTTTGGTCGGACGGTGAAAGAATCACGGCAGACGACGTAATCTTTACTATAAAAATTATTCAAGATCCGGACTATAAATCTTCCCTAAGGACAAACTGGCTGGGCATAAAAGCGGAAAAAACTTCCGATAGAATAATTACTTTTAGACTCAAAAAGCCTTTTAGCGCTTTTACGGAAAGACTAACTTTAAAAATAATTCCAAAACATATTTGGCAGGACATTCCTTCTCAAAACTTTCCCATGTCTCTGTTTAATCTGAAACCTGTAGGGTCTGGACCCTATCAAGTAGAAAGCCTGGGACAAGGAAAAGAGGGATTTATAGAATCACTAACATTGAAACCAAACAAATTTTATCACGGTAAGAAACCTTACATCTCTGAAGTTACGTTTCGCTTTTTCAAAAACGGAGAAGATCTTCTGGGGGCATGGCAGAGAGGAGAGATCGATGGATACTCTTTCGGTTTTACAGAAAATATTTCCCGCCTAAGCCAAACCATTTTCCCAAATCAGGCAGATTTTAAAACGTATAATTTTTCCCTGCCAAGATATTTCGCAACGTTCTTCAATCTTAATCCTAAAAGCGGCTCTAATATCTTAGATGAGCAAAAAATAAGAGAAGCTTTAAATTACGGAACCGATAAAAATGAAATGATTGAAAGAATTCTAGAGGGCAAAGCACAGATTGTACATTCCCCTATCCTGCCTGAAATATATGGATTTAATCCTTCTAAAAAATATGACTTTGATTTAGAAAAAGCAAAAGAGATCTTAGAAGAAGCAGGATTTAAAGAAACGGCACATGGCATAAGACAGAGAAGGGTTGAAAAAGATCCTTTATTTGAATTTAAGGATACCCTCAAATTAGGAAGTCAAGGAGAAGAGGTTATAAAACTTCAGGAATGCCTCGCCAATGAAGAGTTAGTAGGGCCTGGGATATATCCATCCGGTAAGGTTACAGGATACTTCGGAGAAGAGACAAAACAAGCAGTAATAAATTACCAAGAAAAATATTATCAAGATATTTTAAAACCATGGGGATTTGAATCAGGAACCGGAATTGTAGCAAGAACCACAAGGGAAAAATTAAATCAAGATTGCGTAAAGTCCGAAGTGAAATTTACTCCCTTGAGCTTTACTTTAGCAACCGTCGAAGATTCTCTGCTCCAGGAAACCTCCAAACTGTTAAAAGAACAATGGCTCAAGATGGGAGTAGATTTAAAAATAGAAACATATTCCATTTCAGATATTGAAAAAGAAATTATTAAACCGAGAGAATATGAAATACTCCTTTTTGGAAAAAGTTTGGGGATCATCCCGGACCCATATCCCTTCTGGCATTCTTCCCAGAAAAAAGATCCGGGATTAAACTTAACAGGATATGAAAGCAAGGAAGCAGATGCGCTTCTTGAGGAAGCAAGAAGTGATTTGGATGCAAAAACAAGAGCGCAAAAACTTCAGGACTTTCAAGAAATTTTAATTGCAGATGTTCCCTGCGTCTTCTTGTTCAGCCCCGATTATCTATATTTCGTATCCGAAAAAGTAGAGAATATACAATCGGAGATTATTGTTGACCCTTCAAAAAGATTCCTTAATATTGAGAGTTGGTATATTAAAACAAAAAGATCTTGGAAGTAAATATGAATAAAAAAGTTCCGATAACAAAACTTGATAAATTTGATATGGCAAAGAAAATTGCCAATTTTCCCAAGCAATTTAAAGCGGGATTTGAAAGCGCAAAAACAGTGAAGCTTCCAAAAAAGGTAAAGAATGTTTTAATATGCGGCATGGGAGGATCGGTACTTCCCGGCATCATCTTAAAAATGCGAGAGCACGCTTCTTTGCATATTAATCAAAACTACGACCTCCCGTCATTTATCGATGAAAGCTATTTGGTTATTTGTATCTCCTATTCCGGAAACACCCAAGAAACTTTATCTTCCTTTCATCAAGCATTAGACAGAAAATTACTAATAGCATGCATAACTTCGGGAGGAGAATTGGCTAGGCTTTGCAAGAAAAGAAACATTCCTTTAGCCCTTGTCCCGAAAGGTTATCCCTCGAGAATAGCGTTGGGATTTCAGTTTGCGGCCCTAACGAAGATCTTAATTGACTGTGATATTATAAAAAACAATCTCAAGGAAATTCTTAATTTGGAAAAAGGGATAGATATATCTTCACTTAAAAAGCAAGGCGAGAAATTAGCAAACGAACTTAAGAACAAAATCCCTCTAATTTATTCTTCAGAGTTTAATAAAGATTTGGCTTATGTTTGGAAAACTAATTTTAATGAAAATTCAAAGATTCCTGCTTTCTTCAATTATTTTCCCGAATTAAATCATAATGAATTTGCAGGATTTAAAAGTAAAAAATACAATAATTTCCATTTAATCATTCTTAAAGATATAAACGACAAGCCGGAAATCATCAAACGAATGAATTTAACTTCGAAGATGCTGAAGAACGATGAAATAAAAAGCAGTTTTGTTAAAGTTGGTACTCAAAATTCCCTTCAGGGAATCTTTTCCAACATTATCCTCTCTTATTGGACCTCTTATTACCTAGCTTTAGAGAATAAGATTGATCCAACCCCCGTAGAGCTAATAGAAGAATTTAAGAAAGAGCTTGAGAAATAGCAACATGAGAACTAAAATCAAAACAGCCATTATCCCTATCGCAGGAATGGGAACAAGATTTTTACCCTTAAGCAAAGTTCTGCCAAAAGAACTTTTTCCCTTAGCAGACAAGCCCATATTACAATACATTATTGAGGAAGCAGTAGATTCTGGAATTGAAAAAATAGTTTTTGTTGTTAAACCCGGACACACCAAAACACTAGATTATTTTAAAAAAGAAAAAAGTCCGAAACAATCCTTGAAAGGCAAGGAGAATGTTTTAAGAGAAGTTAAAAAGTTAAATAACATCCTTGAAAGAGTTTCTTTTTCTTTTGTTTATCAGAAACATCCCTTGGGAGACGGCCATGCAGTGTTAATGGCTGAAAAGGAAGTAAAGAACAAACCCTGCGCCGTTTTGTTTTGCGATGACGTAATTGAATCAAAAACTCCTTGCTTGTCCCAATTAATCAAAGTTTACTTGAAGTATAAGAATCCTGTTTTAGCATTGTATAAAGTGCCAAATGAAAGAATCCCTTCTTACGGAATAGTTAAAGCTAAAAAAGGAAAAGGCAACGTTTATCAAATTAAAGAAATTAAAGAAAAGCCAAAGATAAACGCAGCTCCGTCTAATCTAGCAATCGTGGGGAAATATATCATTACGCCAAAAGTCTTTGACTTTCTTAAAAAATCTTTTCTGGCAAAGGGAGAGGTCAGGTTGTCAGGTGCTTTTGACCAAATGATAAAAAAAGGTTATCGAATCGACGGTTGTAAAATTAAAGGAAAATGGTTAGAATGCGGAGATAAAATCTCTTATCTTAAATCAAATTTCTACCTTTCCTTGAAACATCCTAATTTTGGGAAAGAACTAGGAAAATTTCTTAAGAAAGGGCCGCGGTGGTGAAATTGGCAGACACTCTAGCTTCAGGAGCTAGTGCTGGAAACAGCTTGTGGGTTCAAGTCCCACCCGCGGCACAAATAAAGAAAAAATAATTTTGTAAACTTTTCAAAATATGAATCAAGCAATAAAACAGAAAATAAAGATAATTCCCTTGGGAGGGTTGGGAGAGGTTGGACTAAACATGATACTCTTTGAATACAGAGGAAAGATTTTAATTATAGACATGGGAGTCGGTTTCCCCGGAGAAAACATGCCCGGGATTGATTGTATTATTCCAAACATCTCCTATCTTAAAGGAAAATCAAAAAACATTTTAGGGGCAATGCTTACTCATGGGCACTACGATCATATTGGAGCCATCCCATATATCATCCCCGAAATCGGATCAATCCCCATGTATGCTAGCGCCTTAACTAAAGGATTAATTTTAAGTAAACAGAAAGATTTTCCGAGCCAGCCAAAACTCAATATACAGGAGATAACAGAGACGTCTAAAATCAAACTGGGCCCTTTCCAAGTTGAACCCTTCCGGCAGAATCACAATATCCCGGATAATTTTGGCTTTGTCATTAACACTCCTGTTGGAAACATTGTTCATACTTCTGATTTTAAGTTTGATGAATCACCTGTCAATGAACCGCCGACTGATTTTGAAAGGCTAAAGAGCATAGGTAAAAGAGGGGTCTCCCTATTGATGTCCGAATCAACGGGAGCCGAAGAAGAGGGTCATTCTTTATCAGAAAAAACAATCTTTGAAAACTTAGACAAGGTTTTTCAAAATACAAATGGCAGAATTATTGCCGCTTCCTTTTCTTCCCTTATCAACAGAATCCAGCAACTCATTACCCTCTCGGAAAAACACAAAAGGAAAGTGTTGATTGAGGGATATAGCATGAAAAAAAATGTTGAGATTGCCCAAAAATTAAAAAAAATAAAAGCAGAAAAAGGAACCTTTATAAAAGTAAATGACATCAATAGATTTCCTGATTCAAAGATAACCGTCATCTGCACGGGCGCTCAGGGGGAAGAGAGAGCTGTTTTCGTAAGAATTGCAAATCGAGAGCATAAATTCATTAGAACAAAAAAACAAGATACAATTATCTTTTCCTCTTCAGTGATCCCGGGAAACGAGAGAAGCGTCCAGGCCTTAAAGGATGAGTTTCATCGTCAGGGAGCCCATGTTCTTCACCATCGAATGATGGATATTCACGCTTCAGGACACGCCAGACGGGAGGAATTAAGAGAAATGATGAGAATTATCAAGCCAAAATTCTTCCTTCCTATCTACGGTCAATATTCAATGCTTGTTAGGCATGCTGAATTGGCAGAAGAAGAAGGTATTCCCAGAAAGAATATTATTACAGCTGAAGACGGGCAGATAATTGAATTAACTGAAAAAGAAATCGTTATCACAAAAGAAAAGGCGCCTTCGGATTACGTAATGGTTGACGGTTTAGGAGTAGGAGATGTTGGAGAGATAGTTTTGAGAGACCGCCAGAATTTATCAAAAGATGGAATGTTTGTAATCATAACAGTTGTAGATAGAAAAAGTGGCAAGGTCTGTCATTCTCCTGATATAATATCAAGAGGATTTGTCTATCTCAGAGAATCAAAGCAGCTATTAGCTCAAACACGCAAAAAAACAATAGATATAGTAAACAGGGCAACAGGTTCGGGAAAGGCAGTTAATTGGAGTTATGTAAAAGATGAGATAAGAAACAAGATAGGGTCTTTCCTTTATTCAAAAACAGAGAGAAGACCTATGATATTACCTGTTGTAATAGAAGTTTAAAGACCATTTAAACATATAAACATTTATGAGAATATTTTCAGGCATAAGGCCAACCGGAGATCTGCATATAGGAAATTATCTTGGAGCTATTAAACAATGGGTAGAAATTCAAAATACAAATGAATGTATCTTTTGTATTGTTGATTTACACGCAATAACTACTCCCTTTAATCCCAAAGAATTACAAAAAAACATTTTCGAAGAAATAATTTGTTATCTTGCAGCAGGTATTGATCCTCAAAAATGCATAATCTTTGTCCAATCGAAAGTGAAAGAACATACAGAACTTGCATGGTTGCTAAGCACCATTACCCCACTGGGAGAACTTAAAAGAATGACTCAATTCAAAGAAAAGATCAAAAAGCATCCTAAATATGTCAATGCTGGAATTTTAAACTATCCCCTCTTAATGGCTGCAGATATTCTTCTTTACCAGGCAGACAAAGTTCCCGTAGGCAAAGACCAACAACAGCATGTAGAGTTGACGAAGCAAATAGCCCATCGATTTAATAAGATTTTCGGAGAAACTTTTAGAGAGCCTGAAGTTATGCTTCCAAAACAAGGAGCAAAGATCATGTCTCTCAGAGATCCAAGGAAAAAGATGTCCAAAACAGATGATCCTCGCGGATGTATTGAAATATTCAGTTCTCCCGAAGAGATTAGGAAAAAGATAATGACAGCTACAACAGACTTGGGAAAGGAAATAAAATACGACCCTAAAGGAAAACCGGGCATCTCTAACCTACTTACTATTTACAGCTTGTTCAGCAGTCAATCAATCAAAGAATTAGAAGAAAAGTTTAAAAACACCGGATACGAAACTTTTAAAAAGTCTCTGGCTGAAGCGTTGATTGAGAAATTAGGATCTTTTAGGAGAAAAAAAGAAGAAATTTATTCCCAAAAAGATTACGTTAATGACATTCTGGATCAAGGTCGGATAAGAGCCGAAGCCATCGCTCAAAAAACAATGCAGAAAGTTAAAAAGCAGATGGGGCTGCTTTAATAGTTCAATGTTTCCTGATGCAAGTTTTAAGAAATTTCTATTATCGCTCAAGTTTGCAATTTCAGGCATAAAAGTAATTTTCAGAGAAGAACAGAGCTTTCGGATGCAAATTATTATCGCGATTTTAGTAATCGCATCAACCTTTTATTTTAAACTGTCAGCAGTTGAGACAGTGGTTGTTTTCACAATCATATTTCTCGTATTAATGGCGGAATTAATAAACTCGCTTTTTGAAAGGATACTTAATATTGTTCATCCTTCTGACGATATTAGGGTAAAAAAAATAAAGGACATGGCATCGGGAGTTGTTTTGCTTTGCTGTATAGCAGCCGCAACGATAGGATTCTTAATCTTTTGGCCCCATATTAAATTCTAAACCATTTCATACTTATCTTTATGCAGAAGAGATTAATCGTTTGATCTCTTTTTTCTTTTTTTCCATTACTTTCTTTTCTTTTGCTTCAATGACTAGTTTCAACAGATCTTCGGTATTGGAAATCCTTACATTAAACCACCAATCTTTAAAATCAACTCTCAGCCCTTCAAAATGAGACACTTTCCCCTTTCCTCCGTATATCTTTTCAAGTTTTGCAATAACTTTTTCCTTGTCCTCAACCTTAAAGTTCATTTCTCCGGAATGAAAATATATTCTAAATGGTTTAATCAGTTCAGATACGGAAACTTTATCTTTGGAAGCTTTCTCAAGAATTTTAAATAAGACAAAGAAGGGGGTTTCCAAAAAATAATGAAATTTGTAATAGAAATGTCCGCTGAATTCTCCAGCGAATAAGACATCTTCTTTTCTCATTTTCTCTTTGATAATTGAATGTCCCACATGGCTTAATAACGGCAGTCCCCCGTTCTTCCTGATTACTTCTCTTACCACATTGCTTAAACGGATATCATAAATAATTTTTTCACCCTTATTTTTTGACAGCAAGATGTGAGAAATTAAAGCACAGATTAATCCTCCTTGTATTGTTTCCCCTCTTTCGTCAACAAAAACAATTCTATCTCCATCTCCATCAAAAGCGATTCCGATGTCCGCTTTTTTCTCTTTAACTTTTTCTTTTAAAAACCTTAAATTCTTTTCTATCAAGGGGTTTGGTTCATGATTAGGGAAGGAACCATCAAGCTTTTTAAAAATTGTAAAAATCTTAAAAGGGGTCTTTTTAAAGATTTCCGGTATTAATATGCCCGGAACTGCATTAGCAGTATCAATTACAATTCTAAAAGGAAGAAAATCTTTAAATTTGAAACCCGATGAAACGAATTTAACATATTTTTTAATGGCTTTCTTTTTAATTATTTTCCCTTCAGGTCCTTCCCGTTTTTTCCCGCCATCTTTATCCATTAAAAACTTTATTCTTTCAAGACCTGTTTTCCCGCTCACAGGCACAGCTTTTTTTCTAACTATTTTAAAACCGTTGAATTGAGAGGGATTATGGCTCGCAGTAACTTCAATCCCGCCGTCACAATCAAAATGGACTACGGAAAAATAGAATAAGGGGGTAGCAGAAAGCCCTATATCAACAACATCAGCTCCACTGCTTAAGATTCCTTTGATTAAGCTTTTGGCAAGAATAGGAGAAGATTTTCTACCATCACGACCGATTAAAATCTTTAAATTCCGGCTTTTTCTTCCTGACTTGTAATATTGTTGCTTTAAAAATTCAATAAAAGCCCTCCCTAAACTAAAGGCAAATTCACTATTTATCTCTTCGGGGAAATAACCGCGTATGTCATAAGCTTTAAAAACTTTTTCATTAATCTTGTTCATACAATTACATTATATCATTAAATAAACAGCCTCTCCAATTGATAATTAGCAATTGGCATTTAGTGATTAGAAACTGGAAATTAGTTATTAGAAATTGGTAATTAGAAATTTTATCCATTAGAAATGCATCTATCCGTCTAGCTCTCAACTTGACCGGTTCATCGTAAATTGCTACAATACTCTTAATTCAA
>CAZKKG010000003.1:0-15280 GCA_964553275.1 uncultured Candidatus Saccharibacteria bacterium | reverse complement strand
TCTTAATTCAATCGCGTTTATACCTTTGATTGATTATCATTAAACAAATCTGTATAAAAGAGAATTATGAGATATTACGAATTAAATTACCTTCTTTCGCCCGAACTTTCCGAAGAGAAAATGAGCGGAATTAAAGAAAAAATAGCTTCTTTTTTGAAAAAAGAGAACGGGACTATAGATGAGTTCCAAAGCCCGATCAAGAAAGAGCTTGGATACTCAATAAACAAGGAAGTATCCGCTTTTCTAATTACCTTAAACTTTCACTTACTCCCTGAAAAAATCAAGGATTTAGAGGATTTTCTGAAAACCGAGTCGAATGTCTTGCGCTATTTGATAAATTCAGAAAAAGAATTCGAAGGTCGCAAAGAAGATGAAGAAAAAGGAAAAACCGAAAAGAAAGCTAAGAAAGATAAAAAACAAATACTGGAAAAAACACCAGAGACTAAAAAGGCAAAGGTCGAATTTAAGAAAATTGAGAAAAAATTAGACGAGATACTGGGACAATAAATTATGAATCTCAATAAAACATTTATCTTGGGAAATTTGACCCGCGACCCGGAGATGAAAAATCTCCCTTCAGGACAATCTGTTACTTCTTTTGGAATAGCTACCAATCGATTTTTTACGGACAAAAGCGGTCAAAAACAACAGCAGGTCGAATATCATAATATTGTATTATTCGGAAAACTCGCAGAAACAGCAAAAAGCTTTCTAAATAAAGGTTCTTTGGTTTTGATTGAAGGAAGGCTCCAGACAAGAAGTTGGGATGATTCTGCGGGGGTTAAGCATTACAAAACCGAAATTGTCGGTGAAAGAATACAATTAGGGCCAAAAAAGTTTCAGGGGGCAGGCCAATCTACTATTGACTCTGATAAACCTCAAGATCAAAACCCTTCAGACAATATTCCCATAATTGAAGAGGATTCACCTCCGAATGTAGAAGACGACCGTGAGGAGGAAATAGATGTAAACGACATACCATTGTAAAATCATCCATTATCTAGTTTAAACGCTTAAACGAATTATGCCTTGTTATTTTTGCCAAAAAAACATAAAAGAAATTGATTACAAAAACACGGAACTCTTAAAGAAATTCCTTTCCGGACTTTATAAAATTAAGTCAAAGAAAAAAACAGGTGTTTGTGCCAAACATCAAAGAAAATTATCTCAAGCAATAAAAAGAGCAAGAAGCTTGGGAATTCTTCCTTTTACCTCGAAGTAATATTAGAAATAAGAATCTACCTCGCTAACACTCAGCAGAACCTTGATTCGCTAAGGTAAATAGACATATAATCTTGAATTAAAATTCGTTGATTAATAAAAAAATGCGCAAAGCGCATTTTTTATTACAACCGTTAAAAATTATCTCTTAAATGTTTTTCTTTATATCTTCTTTTATCTTCCTCGTTATCTTGGGATTCTCTTTAAGAAATTTTCTTGACCCTTCTATGCCCTGCCCTAATTTAGAGCCATCATACAGAAGCCAGCTTCCGGATCTTTTAACTACTCCGTATTTTAAAGCCATATTTAATATATCAGAAAACTTAGAAATTCCTTCATTGTAATAAATATCAAACTCAGTGGTTTTAAAGGGAGCAGCCACCTTATTTTTAACTATTTTTGCCTTTATTCTAGAACCGATAATCTCATCTTTATGTTTTATCTGAGCAATCCTCCTTAACTGTATCCTGACGGAAGAATAGAACTTCAGAGCCAATCCTCCCGGAGTAGTTTCCGGATTGCCAAACATGATTCCTATCTTCATTCTGGTCTGGTTTAAAAATATGACAGAAGTTCTATTTCTAGCAACAATACTTGTTAATTTTCTTAAAGCCTGGCTCATTAGCCTTGCCTGAAGACCAATGTGTTGATCCCCTATCTCTCCGGCAATTTCTGCTTTAGGAGTGAGGGCAGCAACTGAATCAACAACGATTAAGTCCACCGAACCTGACCTTGACAGACTTTCTACAATTTGCAGAGCCTCTTCCCCAGAATTTGGCTGAGATATTAAAAGGTTTTCCGTGTCTACTCCTATTTTTTTAGCATAATCCGGATCTAAAGCATACTCTGCATCCACAAAAGCAGCCACTCCTTTACTTTTCTGAACCTCGGCAACACAATGCAAGGCGAGAGTTGATTTACCGCTTCCCTCGGGACCAAAAATTTCAACTATTCTTCCTTTGGGAATTCCTCCAACTCCTGAAATTAAATCCAGAGAAAATGAACCTGTAGAAATAGCTTCTACATCAACAGCTCTTACTTCTTTTAATTTCATAATTGCACCTTCACCAAATTTTTGTTTGATCTCATCAACCGCTTCCTGTAAATTTTCCTTCACACGATCTTTAGAAACATTTTTCTTTTTTATTATCATATTAATTAAAATATTACTTAAGAAAATAAAAGTCAATACTATTCGAGCCCTTCTCCTTCATCAATATAGACATTTCTCGGCTTTGCTCCTTCCCCGGGCCCTATAACCCCTCTTTCTTCTAAAGTATCAATCAATCTTGCAGCCCTTGCGTATCCTACCCTTAATCTTCTTTGGAGAAGAGAAGATGATGCTTTTCTTGATTCAATCACCACCCTCTTTGCTTCTTCATACATAGGGTCGTTTTCCAGAAAATCACCTCCTTCCAAAACATCGCTTAAGGATTTTGAAGAAGATGGTTTAAATTCTTCAGAGACGTCTTCTTTTTCCTCTGGTTTTGTATTGGAAGTAATGAATTTAACAACCTTTTTCACTTCGTCTTCCGAAGTAAAAACTCCTTGAATCCTTCTCGGTTTTACTTTCTCAGCAGAAATAAAGAGCATATCTCCAAATCCCAAAAGTTTTTCCGCTCCAGCCATATCAAGAACAGTTCTTGAATCAATCTGAGAAGCGACTTGAAAGGTAATACGAGAAGTAATATTGGCTTTGATTAATCCTGTTATTACTTCCACGGAAGGTCTCTGAGTCGCTAAAATCAAATGAATTCCCACTGCTCTTGCCATCTGAGCCAATCTTACTATGCCTGCTTCCATTTCTCTTCCGCGAGCCGCCATTAAGTCAGCTAATTCATCTATGATTAAAACAATATAGGGAAGTCTTTCAAACTCTTCCGGATTTTCAAAGTAACGCTGGTTAAACGATTTAATATCTTTAGCTTTGACTTGTGATAAAATATCAAACCTTCTCTCCATTTCCTCGGTAAGCCATTTTAAAACATTTATTGATTTCTGAGCATTATAAATAACCGGGCACATCAGATGAGGCAATTCATTGTAAACTGGAAATTCAACTCTTTTCGGATCAATCAAGATAAACTTTAAGCTCTCGGGACTATTTTTATATAAAAGACTTAAGATAATACTGCTAAGGCAAATGGTTTTCCCCGTACCGGTTGCTCCGGCCACTAAAAGATGAGGCATTTTATCCAAATTGGCAAAAACAGCTTTACCCGAGACGTCTCTTCCAAGACAAAGCGTAAGAGAGCTTTCTGCATCTTGGAGCTGCGGATGTTCTATAAGCTCTCTCATTCTTACAAGCGTTCTTGTCTTATTAGGTATTTCAATTCCGACCAAGGGTCTTCCGGGAATAGGAGCCTCGATCCTGATAGGATGACTGGCCAGAGCCATAGAAAGATCATTTGATAAAACGGTAATCCTTGAGAGTTTTACTCCTTCTGCAGGCTTTAGAGCATATCTGGTTACCGTAGGACCAACACTAATATCTGACATCTCGACATCAATGTCAAAGTTTTTCAGGGTCCTCTTAATAATGGCAGAATTTACCTTGATATCTCCTGCAAAAGCTTTGCCTTTATCTTTTTCAAGTAAATCTGTAGGAGGAAAATTATAATCCGTTTTTATAGATTCGGAGCCCGGCCCTTCTTCTAATTTCTTTTTCAAAAAACCCCCGGAAGAATAATCTTCCTCTTTTTTCTCTAAAAAGGCGTCGGGTGCCGAAGGCACTTCCTTTACCTTAAACTTTGGCTCAAATATCTTTTTAATAAAGATGGAGGAACCTTCCTTCTTTTCGTCTTTCATCCCCAACTCCTTGGATGTTTCAGTTTCTTTAAAACTGAATGAAGGCCTACCAAATAAATACCAAAACAAGAGTCCGGAAATTAGAATAATTAAAGCAAACGTAATTTCTGAAACAATGGGACCTAAAAACTTTAGAAGAGGATAACTTGAAAAATACCCTATCTTGCCTCCTAAATCTGTATCAGGACTGATCGAAGATAAAAAACCTGAAACTCCAAAAATTGAAATCAAAACGGTTAGAACAATCAACTTTGAATTTTCTCTAAAACCCATAAAGAAAGCAACCCCTCCGAGAACTAGGGCAAGCGGTATAATAAAAGCAGCTTTCCCGATAAGGAAAGCTAAAAGCCATATTAAAGTCTGCCCTGCTATGCCTGCCTTGTTAAAGAAGCTTAAAATAATAATGACTGCTATCAGAAAAGACAACGCTCCCCATATCCATCCCTGAACTTCTTCAGGCAAACCGATATTAAATTTAATCGGTCTTTTACTATTTCTACCGCTTATCCCATTTTTATTTTTCTTGAAATTTCTTCTTCTGGCCACACCAATATAAATATTTAAAACCTTTTCGGCACTTCAATTATATCACTTTTTTCTATTTCTTGAAACCAGTTCCCACAGGAATAAGCTTTCCAATCATTACATTTTCCTTAAGTCCTCTTAATTTATCTTCTTTGCCCTCAAGTGCCGCCTTTATCAAAACTCTTGAAGTTTCTTGAAACGAAGCTGAAGACAAGAAGGAATCTGTGGTTAAAGACACTCTAGACATGCCAAGCAAAACAGGTATCCCTACAGCTTCCTTTTTATTTGCCTTCTTTAATTTAAGATTCTCTCTTAGGAATTTCTCTTTCTCTACAATTTCACCAGCACTAAAACTACCATCTTCCTCTTTCTTTATTCTAACTCTTGAAAACATCTGCCTGATTATGGTTTCTAGATGTTTATCATGAATTATTGCTCCTTGAGAAGCATATATTTTCTGCACTTCTTTTAGGATATAACGCTGGGCCTGAGAAGCTCCGGCAACCTGGAATAGCTCTTTTAAATCAAGATTCCCTTCACAAAGCTGTTCTCCTTTAACAACTTGCTTGCCTTCTTCTGCAAAAATTGTTCGTTTCGAAGGAATTTTGTATTCTACAATATCTGAATTGGATTTTTTAGATTTCAATTTCTTAACTTTTAATTTTAGATCCTTCTTATCTGAAGATTCTTCCACTTTAATCTTTATTATTCTATCTTTGGTAATCTCCAAAACTTTACCATTAACATAGGAAATTATTGCTTTCCCCTTGGGAATCCTTGCTTCGAAAATCTCTTCGACCCTGGGCAGGCCCTGAGTGATATCTCCTCCCAATCCTGCAACTCCTCCGGTATGAAAAGTTCTCATAGTCAGCTGTGTACCGGGCTCTCCAATGGCTTGAGCAGCTACAATTCCAACCGCTTCTCCCATTTTAACTAATTTGTTATTTCCAAAATCCCATCCATAACATCTTTGGCAAACACCACTTTCAGCTTTGCATGTAAGAGGACTTCTAACCTTTACTTTTTTAATATTCACTTTCTTGATCTTAAGAGCTTTGTCCCAATCAATCATTTCGTCCGCCTTGACTATTATTCCACCAGTTTCGGGATTCTTAACAGTTTCTAAAGAAAACCTTCCTACTATCTTAAAAACAAAGTTTTGGTTAGCTTCGTCCGCGTCTTTTCTAAAGACCGTTAATCCTTCCTTGTCTTTGCAATCATCGTGACGCACTATCACCTCATGAGCAACATCCACCAGTCTTCTTGTTAGATATCCTGCTGTTGAAGTCCTTAGGGCAGTGTCTGCTGTCCCCTTTCTGGCGCCATGCGTGGAAATGAAGTACTCCAGGACACTAAAACCTTCTTTAAAAGAGCATTTTACCGGAAGTTCAATAATCTTGCCTGCCGGATTAATTACCAAGCCCTTCATCCCTGCCATCTGAACTGCCTGAGATAATGAACCTTTGGAACCCGTGTTAATAATGAAGGACACTGGACTGGAAAAAGCCTCTAATACTTCTGGAACTAGTTTCTCGATCTTTGATTTTACTCCCTGCCAAACTTCTATCACCTTACCGCTTTTCTCTTCTTCCGATAAAAGTCCCTCTTTATAATGTTTGTTTATAATATCCACCTCTTTTTCAGCATCCTCTACAAGCTTCTTTTTCTCCTTGGGAATAATCAAATCATCCATGCCCCAGGTAATTCCTGATATGCTGGAATATTCAAATCCAAGATCCTTAATTTTATCTAAAACATTGCAGGTCACTTCATTGCCGTAATTCGTCAAGATTTCACTGATTACTCTTTCTATCTTCTTGTAAGTCATGCCTTCATTAACAAAAGGATAGTCTTTGGGCAACGTATTATTAAAAAGAATTCTGCCAACGGATGTATCTATAATCTTCCCGTCTATTCTTACTTTAATCTTTGCTTTTATATTTACATTTTCGGTGTCATAAGCTAAAATTGCTTCATTTTTCGAGCTAAACATTTTATCTTCCCCTTTTAATCTATCATCTATTTTGCAAATCCAGGCAATACCCAAAACAATATCTTGGGTAGGGGTAATAACAGGCGTTCCGGTTGCAGGTTTTAAAAGATTTAGAGAGGAATACATGATTTCCCTTGCCTCTTTTTGAGCAGCTTCTGACAGAGGAACGTGAACGGCCATTTGGTCGCCATCGAAATCGGCATTAAAAGCCTTGCAAACCAAAGGATGAAGTTTTATGGCTTTTCCTTCAACTAGTACTGGATAGAAAGCTTGGATTCCCAGTCTATGCAAAGTTGGGGCTCTATTAAGTAAAACTAATCTATCTTTAACGACATCTTCCAATAATGCCCAAACTTCCGGAGCAGCTTCTTCTATTAATTTATTCGCACTTCTAACATTATAGGCAAATTCATTTTCTAGTATCTTTTGGATGACAAAAGGTTTAAAAAGTTCCAAAGCCATTATTTTAGGAATACCAACTTGTCCGAATTTCAATTCCGGACCAACCACAATTACCGATCTTCCGGAATAGTCCACCCTTTTCCCCAATAGATTCTGACGGAACCTTCCCTGTTTTCCTTTGAGCATATCTGCTAATGATTTTAGCAATCTTTTCCCACCGGTAGTGGCTTGGGTCACCTGTCCTTTTCTCATCCCATTATCAACCAAAGCATCTACTGCTTCCTGAAGCATTCTTTTCTCATTTCTAACAATAACTTCAGGAGCATCGATTTCCAAAAGATAGCGCAAGCGATTATTACGATTAATAACCCGACGGTAAAGCTCATTCAGGTCAGAAGAAGCATACCTCCCTCCATCTAACTGCACCATAGGCCTTAACCCTGGAGGCAAGACTGGCAGAACAGTTAAAAACATCCACTCGGGCTTAATTCTCGTCTCTAACATTTGCTTAATTAGTCTTATTCTCCTTAAAACCTTCCTTTTTCTGTCTGGGGGAGAATCCTCAGCTTCCTTTTCAAGGTCCTTTGCTAATTTTTCCCAATTATTCTCAGAAAATATCTTTTTCAAAATATCTGCTCCCGTTCCTGCTTCAAAAACTTCACCATATTTTAAAGAAAAGTTATGATATCTAACTTCAGAAAGCACTTTCGAGAGCTTTAAAGAATTGATTTCTTCTTCAGCTCTAGTTTTGGCTTCTTTTAATTCTTTTTTCTCTTTTGCTTTTAAATTTTTAACTTTTGCTTCATATTCCTTTTTAATCTCCCCCAAAACCCTCTGCTTCGCTTTTTCATCAACCTTAGTAACAATATAGGCGGCAAAATAGATTACCTTTTCCAGATGCTGCATGGAAATATCCAAAAGCATTCCCATCCTTGAAGGCACTCCCCTTAAAAACCAAATGTGGGAACAAGAACAAGCAAGTTTAATATGGCCCATCCTTTCTCTTCTCACTTGGGATTTAGTGACTTCAACTCCGCACTTATCACAAATAATTCCCTTGTATCGAATACCCTTGTATTTGCCGCAGTAACATTCGTAATCCTTTGAAGGGCCAAATATCTTTTCGCAAAACAGACCGTCTTTCTCCGGCCTTTGAGTCCTATAATTAATAGTTTCGGGTTTCATTACTTCCCCGTGCGACCATGATAAAATATCCTCCGGCGAGGCCAATTTTATCATTATTGATTTAACATCTGATACTTTCATAGTTTAAGAGATTGTTATTTATTTTTTACCTTTTCTTTTTCGGATTCTCGGGATTCTCGAGAATCTTCTTTCACCGTTATGTTCAAAGCCAGAGATTTTAATTCATTAATAAGCAAATTAAAAGAAGCAGGAGTATTAGGATTCCCTATTTTTTCTCCCTTTAAAATCGCGTTATAGGTTGCTGCCCTTCCTAAAACATCATCTGATTTTATAGTAATCATTTCTTGAAGCGAATAGGCCGCACCGTATCCTTCCAAAGCCCAAACTTCCATCTCTCCAAGTCTTTGTCCTCCAAATTGAGCTTTCCCGCCCAAGGGCTGCTGAGTAATCAAAGAATAAGGACCTATAGACCGCATATGGATTTTATCTTCAACCATATGCACCAATTTCATCATATATATGTAGCCAACGGTAATGCTTTGAGAAAAAGGAAGGCCTGTTCTTCCATCATACAAAATGGTTTTTCCGTTTTCAGGAAGTCCTGCTTTTCTAAGTTCTCTTTTGATGTCGTCTTCGTCTGCCCCTGATAAAGCAGGGGTTTCTGCAATGTATCCCAATTTTTCAGCTGCCCATCCCAGATGAGTTTCTAGTATCTGTCCTATGTTCATTCTTGAAGCGACTCCTAATGGATTTAAAACAATATCTACAGGCGTGCCGTCTTCCATAAAGGGCATTTCTTCCTCAGGCAGAATCATGGAAATTACTCCTTTGTTTCCATGTCTTCCTGACAACTTATCGCCTGCCATAACTTTTCTAATTTGGGCTATCTCTATTTTTACTCTCTTTATGACACCGGGTTCCAGTTTATGGCCTTGAGATCTCTCAAAAACTTTAACATTAATTACCCTGCCTACTTTGCCATGCTCCACGGTTAAAGAAGTGTCCTTTACTTCTTTCGCTTTTTCACCAAATATTGCTCTCAAAAGCCTTTCTTCTGCAGTAAGTTCAGCTTCTCCTTTTGGAGAGATTTTGCCAACTAAAATATCACCGGGGCTAACCTCTGCTCCAACTCTCACTATTCCCTCTTCGTCCAAGTCCCTTAATTTTTCTTCCCCAACATTGGGAATATCAGAAGTTGTAACCTCCGGACCCAGTTTTGTTTCCCGGACATCACAAGTAAAGTCCTCAATATTTATTGAACTAAAAGTATCATTTTTAACCAATTTTTCCGAAATCACTATGGAATCTTCATAGTTGCCGCCCCTCCAAGGCATAAAAGCAACCAAAAGATTCCTCCCCAGGGCCAATCTTCCCTTTTCTACGGACCCTCCATCTGCAATAACTTGTCCTTTTTTAATTTTTTGTCCTTTTCCAACTATGGGCCTCTGATGGAAACAAGTATATTGATTGGTTCTAATGAAAGTTCTTAACTTGTACGTCTCCTTATTCTTTCCTTTGATGGTAATACTTTCTGCATCTATTTCCGTAACTACGCCATCCTCTTCTGCAATTATTACCTGTCCGGAATCTCTTGCTATTTTTTCTTCCACGCCGGTACAAACCAAAGGAGCTTGCGGCTTGATTAAGGGTACCGACTGACGCTGCATATTAGAACCCATTAAGGCCCTATTAGCATCGTCATTCTTTAAAAAAGGTATAAGGGAAGTTGCTACAGAAATACATTGTTCTGGAGAACAGTCAATAAAATCAATTTCTTTTTTTGAAATTATTCCAGGCTCTCCGTTTACTCTTGCCTCAACTTTGCTTGGAACAATATTGTTTTTTTCATCAGTTTCTATGCCTCCTGCAGCAATGCTGTATTTTTCCTCCTCATAAGCATTTAAATATTCAATCTCATTCAATACTTTTCCATTCCTTACTTTAAAGTAAGGAGTTTCAAGAAAACCATAAGAGTTAACTTTTGAAAAACCAGCTAAATGCCCAACCAATCCGATATTAGGCCCTTCCGGAGTTTGAATAGGACAAATTCTCCCGTAATGAGAAGGTTGAACGTCTCTTACTTCAAAACCTGCCCTTTCTCTTGTTAATCCTCCGGGACCGGTTGCCGTTAATCTCCTCTTATGTTCAAGCTCTGCCAAAGGATTTTCATTATCCATAAACTGAGATAATTGAGAGGAACTAAAGAACTCCCTCACTACCGCCATTACCGGTTTGGGATTAATCAATTGGTTCGGAGTTAAAGTAAAAATATCCAAGGTAGACATTCTATCTTTAATAATTCTTTCCATTCTCATTAGCCCTACCCTCATTCTGTTCTGCAGAAATTCGTTTAAACATCTGACGCGACGATTTCCTAAATGATCAATTTGGTCGGGTTTTGCCCCGGGAGTATTGTTAAGCCGTATTATTTCTCTAACTACAGCAATAATGTCTTCAACATGTAAAATTCTATCCTCTATTGTTATTTCCCTCTCCTCCTTCCCCGACTCATTAACTTTCTTTTGTTTGTCCGAAACTTTCTTTTCGGCTTTACCGGAAATTTCCTGAACCTTTGCTAAATCAGCTATCCCATATTTCTCAAAACCATCCATTAATTCAGGAAGTCGCTGCCATGTTTTCCATCTTCCTACTTTTGAAAGATCATATCTTTCAAAATTAAAGAACATATTCTTAAGAAATTCTCCTGCGCTCTCGGGCATTATCATTTCTCCGGGTCTCAGCCTTTTATATATCTCAACCCAGGCTTCTTCCTGATTGGAAGAGAGGTCTTTGGAAAGAGTTTCTTCAATATATTTAATTTCTGCATCATTATCCACATCCCTAAAAAGCTTCTTAATATCCTCCGTCTTTCCGATGCCAAACGCTCTCAGTAGGGTGGTAGCTGCTACTTTTCTTTTTCTGTCAATTTTCACTCCGATAAATCCCGAGTTCTCTGTTGAAAATTCAAGCCAGGCACCTCTGTTAGGAATGATTTTTGCTCCGAAATTATTCTTTCCACTCGTATTTTGGACAGTAAAAAAAGCCCCCGGAGAACGAATGAGCTGTGATATAGCAACCCTTTCAACTCCGTTGACCACAAAAGTACCTCTTTCCGTCATTATGGGGAAATCACTCAAGAAAACTTCCTGCTCTTTCACTTCCTTAGTTTTAAGATTAACAAGTTTTGTCCTAACCCTAAGAGACCTTTCGTAAGAATCATTGTTCTGCCTCGCCTCCAAATCCGATTTGTGCTTAGGAGGATCCAGCTTAAAGTCCAAAAACCAAAGTTCTAATTCTTCTTTCGTATAATCACGGATTGGAGAAACTTCAAAAAAGAGCTCGGGCAAGTCTCTTTTCCAGAAATTTTGCCAAGCTTCTTCCTGCACCTCTAATAAAAAAGGCAGAGGCAGCCTAATCTTTGATTTAGAAAAACTTTTGATCTCTTTTCCCATAAACAAAAAATGCCCTAATTTAATGTTTTTAGGTCCTTTTAATATTTATTTTCTTAGGAGAATAAATTCGAAAGGAAAAATCCAAGGCACATTTGAAATTTTAATATTAAATAGCAAAAATGTCAAGAAAGAAATGCACGTTCTTGAAAACCTCTGAGAGAACGAGTAATGCTTAATATATCATAAAGTAAAAATAAAGTCCAGCTTTTTTGTGAAATCTGTTTTGATTGTCTTAAAAATAACTAACTTTTATGAATTTTTATACTCTGAATTATTCCCAGCCCTATAAACAAGGCGATCAATCCGCTGCCTCCGTAAGAGATAAAAGGCAAAGGAATACCAATAACAGGAAGAATTCCAATATTCATGCCTACGTTCACAAAAATTTGGGAAACCAAAAGAGCTAAAAAACCAACCGACAAGAGCCGCGGAAAATTAGTTTGGTGTTCTAAGCAAATCTTAATAATCCTGTTTATGAGCAGTCCGTATATTAAAAACAATATTAAAATACCCATCAATCCTGTCTGTTCTGCCAGAGAAGCAAATATAAAGTCGGTTCGGGGTTCCGGCAAAAACCTGTATTCGGTTTGCAAACCTTTACCTATGCCCTTGCCAAAAATTCCTCCAGAACCTATGGCAATCTTGGCTTGGTTTTGACTCCAACCGCCGCCTAAGAGGTTTTGCTGAGGAAAGGCAAAATTTATTACCCTCTGCCTCTGATAATCTTTTAAAAGAAAGGACCATCCCAAGCTTAAAATTAGAGCAAAAATCAAAAGCAGAATTAAGGAGTGACGCATATTTATACCGGATATGAAAAGAACGACAATCCAAATGCTTAATAGAATAATTACCGATCCCAAATCGGGCTGCAAAAAGATAAGCAGGGCAGGCAAAAAAACATAAAATCCGGAAAGCAAAATGTGCCGGAAGTTATACATTTCAATGTGGCGCATTGAAAAATACTTCGCAAGCAAAATTATCAAAGCAATTTTAGCAAATTCTATCGGATCAATAGAGATAAGGCCAAGCTTATACCACGATCTTGTTCCTTTAATTTCCGGAGCAAAGAAAAAAAGTCCTAACAAAGCCACAAGACACAAAAAATAAATAGCGAGAATTAGATATGGATTTTCCTTCAAAATCCGATAATCAAAAAAAGAAAAAAGTATCATTAAGGAAAACCCCAAGACAAAGAAGATGATTTGTTTTTTAAAACTAAAAAAATCCCCTAAAGAAGAACTATAAATACAAACAAGACCTATAGCGACCAACGCAACAGCTTCTAGGGTTAAAATCCAATCCAGCTTTTTAAGATGCAAAAAAATCCTTTTCATTTTTTAATTTTTACCTTGAAATCTGAATCGCCCTTCTGCTATTGTTGTATGTACCGCGAGCATGGATGCAAAAGTTATCAATGCTTGCAGGGCACTCAACTCCTCCCTCGCTTGCGCCGGGATTTACAACTTTTCCTATCCAGGCAGCTCCGTTGCTCAAAGATCCTGAGTAGTTTTCAGAAGTACTTGCATTCTCTCCCTCAAATAGAATATATTCTATGCCGGTATCTGCAGCACAAAAGGCAATTACAGAATCCTCCATTCCCCCTATCATTCTAATCTGGCCGAATAAAATTGTACTCAACCCCAAAACAACAGCAAGTAGAATCACCATCACTAAGACTGCCAGATATAGAGAAATTCCTTCTTCTGTTTTTGTCTTTAACTTAATCATAATCTAAGATTACTCTAAAACATCAAGATTCCTTTGGGAAATTGTAATTTGAATCTTGATTTCAGGCTGTTCCCCCTCCTTCAACAATTCCCTTTTCCCTTTCATGTCTAAAAAAATAGTAATTCTCGGTTGAAGATTATCATCCTCATCCCACGAATCATCCGATCCAATATTGAAATTAACCACTTCAATTTCATCTGAGGTTAGATCCACGGCGCTCCCCCCGTCTATCACTTCTTTCAATTTCCTGCTTGTAGTTGTAGTTGCAAGATAAAATTCCTGGCATCTGTCTTCGTAACTTAAAAACTTTATTCCATTGTCCTCATGAGTTTTTAAATAATTCAAGTTAACACCGATACACGTTCCTGCAGTATCTTTCTTCGCCATCCTTAGAGCTCTGCCCATGTATTCTATGGCATAACTTGTCTGATTTAAAAGCTCCTCAGATGTTAAAGCCCTTGCTTGTCCCCTGATAACTGATCTAAAAATGCCCGTTACCGCAGTCATTGTCAGAGAGAGAAGAGTTACAACTACCAGCATTTCAATTAAAGTCAAACCTTTGTTTCCAAAATTCAAATATTTCATTTTAAGTTTTCCTTTGCCTTTCATATTGTAATAAATTTAATTACTGCCAGCCCCAGCTATATATCTCTTCTTCTGCGGTTACTTGATGCGTCCTGTCTTTTTCTGTCCATGTAATCTGGCAGGAGATATAGGTACTGGTAGCATTGCTTGATACAATCTGAATTTTGCGCACAAAGAGACTTGCGGTCCCGGCATTATAGCTATAAAAGCCACTATTATCTATGTTAAGAACATTGCCGCTGTAGGCTGAAAGACTGGTAGTACTAGTATAGTCTGCTTCACGGTCACCAACCATACTAAATCCTTGATTCCAGTTATTGACAAGATTCCCTTCGAGATAATTTCCGTCTCTAATGTTTTTGACAATCTCTATCCCCTCTTGGGCTAAATAGGCGGCCGTAAAACGCATCACGGAAAGGGAGCTGTATTCGTTATAATGGGCAATAAAAGAAAAGGTGCCTAAGATCCCCGTTGTGAGGATAAACATAGCCACGATAACTTCTATAATAGTAAAACCTTTTGACATAATTAATATTTTACTCTGTTGTGACCAAACCGGTCTGATTTAGAGAAACTGATTTAACTTTAGTCGCATCTGTTTCAATATAAAGAGTGATGGTGCTTGAACTTGAAGAAGCATCATTAGTCCAGACCGTAGGGTTAGGCGGCTCAAAAACAAGGATTAAAGTAGAGGTAGAAACCCCATTATCTACTAGCGCACTTATCCTAATCCCGGACTCAAAACTAACCGTTTCCTGCCATGAATCAGTAGCAGACCAACTGCCTCCGCTTTCTTCAAAAGCCGATATCTGATAGGAATAAGGGGAAGCATTTTTATCAAAAAGGATTCCGTATCCATCAGGAGGGGTACCGCCTATCTCCCTCATTGAAACTGCTCTTTCTTCCATTCCCCTTATATCCTGAGCCAGCCTGCTGGCAGATCTATGAAGAGAGAAGTTCTTATTAATACCGGGATAACTTGTCAAAACAAAGCCTGTTAAGATAACAATCGTCGCTATCACTACGAGAAGCTCTATAAGAGTAAATCCATATTTAAACTTTTCTTTTCCGATTGTTCTTTTTTTAAAAGCCATAATGGTTTAAAATCACCAGTTTAGAAAATTAAGATACCAATTGATCAATTCTCTTCCAAAGAACAAAGCAATAAAAGTTCCCGTTACCAGAAATGGGCCAAAGGGAATCTCGGAAGATAAATCCTTTTTCTTGAAGAATATAAATCCTAACCCTATTATAGCACCAATTAAAAAAGCTAAAAACAAAGCTACCAGGATATTTGGAAATCCAAGGAATAATCCCATGAAAAATACAAGCTTTACGTCTCCAAAACCAATCCATTTCCCTCTTGATAAAAACCATATCAAGAAGAAAAATAATGAGGCCCCGAGGCAAGAATATATAA
>CAZKKG010000002.1:0-57663 GCA_964553275.1 uncultured Candidatus Saccharibacteria bacterium | reverse complement strand
CTTGACTTCTTCTTATTATTTTGCTAATATGCAGACAGTGAGCGCGATCTGCCTCAATGGCAGACTCTGTTCTTCGTCGGCGAAAGACCTCCCTCGAGCGAGGCCTTTTGCTTTTTTATTTGCCTATTTTTTTAAAATTGGTAAAATAAGATTGAGTCGGGAGTAAGTGCTCACTAAAGACTTAGGGTGGAGAAAACCCTCCCGACTCATTTTTAAAAATCGGGCTTCGAAATGAAAAATAAACAATCAACCTTAAGGTGCCAGAATTACGAAGGGATGGAAAAAGAATTTCCGGGATTAAAGAAAAATGTTTCTTTGAAAAGGTATACTACTTTTCATATTGGAGGTCCTGCTGAATATTTTTTTAAAGCAAAAAATGAAAAGGATCTAACAAAAGTCCTTAAAACGGCAAAAAGATTTAATGTGCCGTTTTTTGTATTAGGACAGGGAAGCAATCTTTTAATTTCTGATAAAGGTTTTAAAGGCATTGTTATAAAATGCGAATTAAAGGAAATTAAGTTTTTTAAGAAAGGAAATAAAGCTCAAAGGATTTGTGTTGGAGCGGGAGTTAAAACTGCCGAGTTATTAAGGTTGGTTTCAGAAAGGTCCCTGTCCGGGTTAGAATGGGCGGTCGGTATGCCGGGTACAATCGGAGGATGTATTTTCGGCAATGCGGGAGCTTTTAAAAACTCAATGGCTGAGATAACGGAAGGAGTTAAAGTTTTAAACGTCAAAGATTTTAAAATTAAAAAGTTAAAGAATAAAGATTGCAAGTTTGGTTATAAAGAAAGTATTTTTAAAAAGGATGAAAATCTAATAATTCTTGGAGCCTATTTAAAATTTAAAAAAAGAAAAAAGGTTGAAATAAAGAAAGCGATGAAAGGTTGCTTGGATTATCGCAAAAAAACTCAACCTTTAAATTTTTCCTGTGCAGGTTCTTTTTTTAAAAACCCAAAAAATAATTTAGCGGGAAAGTTAATTGAGGAAGCGGGGTTCAAAGGGAAAGAAGTCGGTAATATTAAAGTTTCAGGCAAGCATGCAAACTTTGTTGTTAATTTAGGGAAGGGAAAATCAAAGGACGTAATAAGGCTGTTAAAGCTAATTAAAAAAAAAGTGAAAAGCAAATTTAAAATTAAATTAGAAGAAGAAGTTCGATTTTTAGGATTCTAATTTATTTTTTAAAGTTTTCCCCATTGACATTGTTCTTAAAGGTGAAAAAATAATATAATAAACGTTTTTTAAATTTTATTGCCTGTTTCAATGCAGGAGGCAAGCAGAAAGGGGTCGGCTGTTTGTACTTATAAACTTACTTTTTAAAAAATGCCTAAGAAAAAAAAGAGCAAAAAGAAGAAATAAGAATTAAATCTCTCCTCCCCGGAATTCGGGGAGGCTCTATTTTGTTATGAAGATCATAATTAAATCTAAAAATATAAAGTTGTTGCCTGCTTTTAAAAAAAGGATTGAAAAAAAGATAAAGTCTCTTGGAAAATTTATTCAAAAGATAGAAAGTTTTGAAGAACAGGCATATGTGGAAATTGAAAAAACAACTCTTCATCATTGCAAGGGTTATGTCTTCAGGGCAGAATGTCAAATTAACTTGCCGGGCAGAACTTTAAGGGTAGAGAATAGCGCGGATAATTTAAGAACTGCTATTGATGATGTCGGAGATCAAATGCAGATTCAATTAAAAAAATATAAAGAAAGGATTGCCTCCAAAAGAAAAAGAGGGCACAGAAAAATTAAAAGAGAAACGTCTTTTAGCGCTCAAGCCAGGTTGAAAACAAGTAAGGGGCAAAGAATAATAGAAGAAAGCTTGTGATTTTTTAAAACTTAATCGTGTTTTCTAAAACAGCCCTTAGGGCTGTTTTTTAACAACAATTTGAATCCCAAAGAGAAATATGTTTGTTTAAGAATTGAATTATTAGTTTTTAATCATTATAATAAAAAGATATTATGTCTTTTATTTCTAAAATCTTTGGCGATGCCAACGAAAAATATTTGAAAAAGACTCAAGAGTCAGTTGATAAAATCAATTCTTTAGAAAAAAGTTTTGAGGGTTTGTCTAATAAGGAACTAAAAGAAAAGACGAAAGAGTTTAAAGAAAGGCTGAGAAAGGGAGACGCCCTCGATGATTTATTGCCCGAAGCTTTTGCTTTGGTTAGAGAATCGTCTAAAAGAACTTTGGGGCAACGCCATTTTGATTGCCAGTTAATTGGAGGAATAGTTTTACATGAAGGAAAGATTGCTGAAATGAAAACAGGAGAGGGAAAAACTTTATCTTCCACCCTGCCAGCTTATCTCAATGCTTTAGAAGAAAAAGGCGTTCATATTGTTACGGTAAATGATTATCTGGCAAAAAGAGATGCTGTCTGGATGGGGCAGATTTATTATGCCTTAGGATTGTCCATTGCTTGCATAGTGCATGATAATGCTTACATTTATGATCCCGATTTCTCATCAAGCTCCCAAGAGGATTCTGACAGTTCAGCAGACAAACAGGACCTGGATAAAAAAAGAGATTTATTGGGAAGCTTTAAAGTGGTTGAGAGCTTTTTAAAGCCTTGTTCCAGAAAGGATGCTTATTCAGTCGACATAACATACGGAACTAATAATGAGTTTGGCTTTGACCACTTAAGGGACAATATGGCATATGACTTAGAAAAACGCGCTCAGAGAGAGCCTAATTTTGCCATTATAGATGAAGTTGATTCAATTTTGATTGACGAGGCAAGGACCCCTTTAATCATTTCTTCTCCCGATACAGAGTCATCAAAAATGTATCAGGAATTTTCAAGTATTATTCCGAAACTTAAAAAAGATATTGACTATGAAATTGATGAAAAATTAAAAGCAGCCACGCTAACGGAAGCAGGCATTGATAAGGTAGAGAGTATTTTAGGGCTTGAAAATATCTATCAGGAAAAAGGAATAAGGTATTTGCATCATTTAGAGCAAGGATTGAAAGCGGAAGTCCTGTTCAAAAAAGACAGAGATTACGTAATGAAAGAAGGACAAGTTATCATTGTTGATGAGTTTACGGGAAGAATGCTCCCCGGGAGGAGATATTCCGGAGGGCTTCATCAGGCTCTTGAAGCGAAAGAAAAAGTAAACGTAAGGCCTGAGTCACTAACTTTGGCCTCTATAACATTTCAAAACCTATTTCGCTTATATCCGAAGCTTGCAGGTATGACGGGGACGGCCGTGACTTCTGCTGAAGAGTTTGATAAAGTTTACGGGCTTGAAGTTATTGTTCTTCCAACCAATAAGCCTTTGATAAGAAAAGATCTTTCAGACCAGGTTTACAAAAATACTGAAATTAAGTTTAAAGCGGTTACACAAGAAATTAAAAAATGTTATGAGACGGGCCAGCCAGTTTTAGTTGGCACCGTTTCAATTGAGAAAAATGAATATTTAGGCAGGCTTCTTGAGAGAGAAGGCATCCCTCACAAGATCTTAAATGCGAAGTCTCATGAGAAAGAAGGAGAAATTATCGCGCAGGCAGGCAGAGAAAAATCAGTTACCGTAGCTACTAATATGGCAGGAAGAGGAGTGGATATTGTTCTTGGAGGCAACCCTCCGGACAAGAAAGAGGCAGAGAAAGTTAAGAAATTTGGAGGCCTTATGGTGATTGGCACTGAGAGGCATGAGGCAAGAAGAATTGACAACCAGCTAAGAGGAAGATCGGGCAGGCAGGGAGACGCTGGCTCTTCCCGATTTTTCATTTCTTTAGAAGACGACCTTCTGCGCATCTTTGGAGCAGACAGGGTAAAGAATATTATGGAGAGGTTTAAGCTTCCCGATGACCAGCCAATCCAGGCCGGCATGGTTTCGGGAGCAATCGAATCTGCCCAAGGGAAAATAGAGGGCATGAACTTTGACCTAAGAAAGCATCTCCTGGAATATGATGATGTCGTAAACAAACATAGGGAAGTTTTCTATAGAAAAAGAAAAGAAATACTTAAAAAAGCAAAGGAATCTAAAGGAGCGGAACTTAAAACTCAGGTTTTACAAATGGTCAAAAAACAGGGCATTTCGGAAGAAGATTACAATAAGAAAGAAAAGGAAATTGGGGAAGACAGAATGAGAGAAGTTGAAAAATTAGTTTGTTTGAAAATCCTTGATTCTTTATGGATGGATCATTTGGAGAATATGGATCACCTTAAAGGTTCTGTGGGGTTGAGAGCTTATGGGCAGAAAGTTCCCTTGATCGAGTATAAAAACGAGGGGCACAGAATGTTTAAAGAACTTCTTTCAGATTTTGAATCAATATTAGCAGCTAACATTTTAAAGGTGCAAGTGACAGAAAGAAGCAGTCAAAAAGAACAAAGGACTTTCGGCGTTCCTCAGCCTGAGAGGGTGAAAGTTGGTTCTCAAAAAAAGCCGGGCAGAAATGATCCCTGTCCTTGCGGTAAAATCAACTCCAAAACCGGTAGACCGATGAAGTACAAGAAATGCTGTTGGCCGAAATACGGATAAGAATTGACAATTTATCAAATAAGTTTTATGTTAGGATAATTGCTTTTTTTATTTAAGGATCAAAAGAAATTACAATGTTCAGAGATAAAAATCATATTGTTATCATTCTCATATTCATTCTGGCTTTTTTCACTGCCAATTTGAGCTATCCTGATTATTTCAACAGGACGGCTGATTTTATAAATCAAAAAACGCATTCAAATATACCTCATTTTTGGTCTGTTCCTTTTAAGCTCGGACTGGATTTGCAGGGGGGAGTGCATCTTATTTACGAGGCAGACCTTTCTAGTATTGAGAAAGACGATTACAGCTCTTCAATGCAGGGGTTAAGGGATGTCATTGAAAGAAGGGTGAATTTCTTCGGAGTAAGCGAACCGATCGTACAAACCCAGCAAAGCGGAGACAGTTACAGGTTGATTGTGGAATTAGCAGGGGTTATAGATCCCGCTCAAGCGGTAAGAGAAATAGGGAAAACTCCTTTCCTTGAATTTAAGGAATTAAAAGAAGACTACGAGCAAATAATGGAAGACAACCAAAAGGTTGTTGATTCGGGAGAGGGCGAGATAAAAGATCCTTTCAAAGCTACCTCTTTGACGGGAAAGTATTTAAAGAAAGCAGAGATAGATTTTGACAATACTACGTATAAACCTTTAGTAAAATTGCAGTTTAATAAAGAAGGTGCAGACATTTTTGAACAATTAAGTGAAAGAAACGTAGGCAATCCTTTGCCTATTTATGTTGACGGCATCCTTATTTCAAATCCTGTTGTTCAAGAAAAGATATCAGGAGGAAGTGCCCAGATTACGGGTTCCTTTACCGTAGACGAGGCTAAGGAATTAGCAAGAAATTTGAATGCAGGAGCATTGCCCGTTCCTATTAAATTGATTTCTCAACAAACGGTAGGGCCTACTTTGGGTAAAATTTCCCTGAAGAAGTCTTTAGATGCAGGTATGATTGGCTTAATAGCGGTTATCCTCTTTTTAATAGCTTTTTATAAATTGCCCGGATTCTTATCCGCACTGGCTCTGACTATCTATGTTAGTATTATTCTTGCTTTGTTTAAGATTGTTCCCGTAACTCTGACTTTGGCGGGCATCGGAGGATTTATCTTGTCTATCGGAATAGCCATTGACGCTAATGTCTTGATTTTTTCCCGTATGAAGGAAGAGCTGTCTGAAGGAAAAACTTTTTCAAAATCTTTGGAAGAAGGATTTAAAAGAGCATGGCCTTCAATCAGAGACGGGAATTTAACCACTTTGCTTGTGGCTTTGATTTTATTTGCTTTTGGAACGAGCTTTGTTAAAGGGTTTGCCTTAACATTGAGTATTGGAATTTTAGTCAGTATGTTTTCTGCCATATTTATTACCAGGAGCTTCTTGAGATGTTTTCGAAATACAAGATTTGAAAACATTAAATGGCTTTGGAATTAATAAGTTTAAAAATATGTTTCCTTTTTTAAAATATTCTAAAATCTATTTTATCCTTTCCGGAATCCTAGTTATTGCAAGCGCAGTCTCTCTTGTTATTTTTGGGTTAAATTTCGGTATTGATTTTACTGGAGGCAGCATTTTAGAGCTTGAGTTTTGGGGAGAAAGGATTTCAAACGAAGAAATAAAGGAAGTTCTCTCTGATTTTGATTTAGGACAAATTCAGATTCAATCAAGCGGAGAACATGGGATTATCCTAAGAATGAAGGACATTTCAGAAGAAACCCATCAGGAAGTTTCAAAGAGATTGGAAGAAAAAGGGCTGGGGGAATTAAGGTTTGAAGCAATAGGTCCGGTAATAGGCAAAGAGCTTAAAAATAAGACTAAGATAGTAGCATTGCTTTCTGTTTTGGCTGTGTTGCTCTACATCACATTTGCTTTTCAAAAGATTTCGAAGCCGGTTGCTTCCTGGCAATACGGTATAGCTTCTCTGATTGCCTTGGGCCATGATATTTTTATTCCCTTAGGTATATTCTCACTCTTGGGAACGCTTTACGGCGTTCAAATCACCATTCCCGTCATTACCGCTCTTTTGACGGTGCTTGGCTATTCGATTAACAATACGGTGGTAGTTTTTGACAGGATAAGAGAAAACTTAATCAAAGACCGTTCTTCTGATTTTGAACACATAGTTAATAAATCCTTGAACGCAACCCTTACAAGATCATTGAATACCTCTCTTACTACTTTATTTGTTCTCTTTGCTATTTTGTTCTTTGGGGGAGCAACTCTTAAATATTTTGCCCTGGCTTTGATTATAGGTCTTGTATGCGGGACTTACTCCTCTTTATTCTTAGCGAGTCCCATTCTTGTAAGTTGGCTCAAGAGAAAGAGAAGATAAGTTATATGATTATAATTTGTGACAATATATGGTGAGTTTTTGAAAGTTAAAATAAGATTCTCTAAAATTAGTTTTTAGAGGATTTTTTAGGAACAGTGCTATTGACGTAATGTTCTTAATATGATTTAATATATAAATGTAAGATAAATTATTTCTATGAATTTTAACTACACTATCATTTCAAAAAATATCCTTCAGGGATTTTCTCCGCGCGCAAGAAATGTTTTGGAAAAGCGCTTTGGCCTGGACTTGGAGGATGCAGGCTTGAAAAAAGCAACTCTTGAATTAATAGGCCGAGAATATGGAATTACGCGCGAAAGGGTAAGGCAGATAGAAAAAGAAGAATTGGATAAAGTGAAAAAAGAGGCCCAATCTAAGCACGGGGATGTTTTTCGTTGTTTAGAGAAAAAGATCCGCGACTCGGGATCTTTAAGAGAAGAAAAAAGCCTGATATCGGAAATAGAAGTTTCTTCAAAGATGTCGGGCTTTAGCGATAAAAATATAGCGAACCATATTATATTCCTGCTTTCTTTAGACTCTCGTCTTAAAAGACAGAAAGAAAGCGACCTTTTTTATGCTTTTTGGATGCTTGAGCAGGAATCACTGGAATTGGCAAAGAAGGTTATTGCTGATTTCTCAAGATTACTTAAAAAAGAAAAAAGTCCTTTGACTTTGGATTATTACCTTGAAAAGCGGAAAGTTAGTGATGTTCCTGTAAAGGCAGTCCTTCCTTATTTGGAGATTTCTAAAGTTGTTCTGAAAAATTCTGAAGGAGAATACGGGTTTTCTGACTGGCCTGAAATCAGTCCCAGGGGAGTAAAAGATATGGCCTATTTATCCCTCAGAAGAGAGGGAAAACCCCTTCATTTTTCAGCAATTGCCCAGAATATCGGCAAGGAATCCCATGTTCAAACGGTTCATAACGAGCTCATAAAAGACTCCAGGTTTATCTTGGTAGGCAGAGGGGTTTACGGTCTTGGGGAATGGGGGTATGAGCCGGGCACGGTTCAGGAGATAATTTTTAAGACCTTAAAGAAAAAAAATCACCCCATGAGCAAATCAGAAATCGTGGATGATGTCTTAAACCAGAGGTTTGTAAAGAAGAATACCATTCTGTTGAACTTGAATAATAAAAAATATTTTCAGAAAGATAATCAAGGAAAATACCAGATAAGATTAACTTGACAATGGATTCATACACTCTTATTTTTAATATTCTCAACACTATTTTGGACGTCATAAAAACTTGGTGGTGGGTGCTTTTGCCCATTATCCTTTGGTGTCCTTTTTTATTTTTCTGGCTTTGGTGGAGAAGGGAATTATGGATTTCCAAACAAAAGTTTGTCTTTCTTGAGTTGAGAATACCTAAAGATGTCTTAAGGCCCATTAAAGCCATGGAACAGGTCTTTTGCAGTCTATGGGGAATTCTTTATGGTCCTCCCGATCCTTTAGAAAAATGGCTGGACGGGGAAGTATCTTTTTCTTATTCTTTCGAGGTGGCGAGCATAGGGGGGAAAATTCATTTCTATATAAAAATTCCTGAAGCTTCCCGGAATGCTGTTGAAGCAGCGGTCTATTCGCAGTATCCTGATGCTGAAATTACCGTAACAGACGACTATACAAAGAATATCCCTCAGGACATTCCTAATAAGGATTGGGATTTGTATGGAGCAGATTATCAAATGATTGAAAAAGACATTTACCCCATTAAGACTTATCCAAAGTTTTTTGAAGAAAAGCCTGACATTGCCAAGGAAGAAAAGAGAATTGACCCCATTAGTAATCTTTTGGAAGGAATGGCAAAGATGAAACCGGGAGAGCAAATCTGGCTTCAGTTTATATGCCTACCCGTTGCCAATAGCGAGGATAATTATGTAGACAGAGGGAAAGCTGTTGTTAATGAAATAATGAAGAGGACTTCTAAAGAAAAACCTTCTTACAAACCTATTCTTCTTGAAGCATTTGAAGGGTTGTTTTTCGGAGTCAGAGAGGAAGGCAAGAAAGAATCTGCTTCTCAGCTTTTTGAGCCGGATATAATGCTTTCTCCGGGAGAAAAAGATACTATCAAAGCAATAGAAAACAAGATAAGCAAACCTGCTTTCAGCGCAACGGTCAGATTTTTATATTTAGGGAAGAAGAACGTATTCTTTAAACCTCAGATTCAAAATATTTTTAGTTTCTTTTCCCAATTTTCAGCGAACAATCTTAATGGATTCAAACCCATAGCAGAAACCAAAACAAAGGTTAAAAAGATATGGTTTATTCCTTGGAACTGGCTTATTCCAAGGAGACTGTACGTGAGAAAGAGAAGAATATTCAGAAACTATATCAAGAGAGTTTCTCCGATGTTTCCGCGTTCCGGAGGAACTATTATCTTGGATGCAGAAGAAATGACTACTTTATTCCACTTTCCCGGGAGAGTGGTTGCTCCTGCTCCTTTTATCCCCAGAGTGGAATCAAAGAGAGGGGAAGCCCCTCCGGAATTGCCGGTTGAAGAGTAGCTTTGAAATAATAACTACGAAATTACGAAATTGCGGAATAGTACGAAATTACAAAATTGTTAAATATTTATTATCTTACTCAATTTTTTGTATTTTCATAAAAACTTTTGTGCTTTCGTATGATAAACATATGAAAAAGATTCTTTTAGTTGGAGACGATCCTTCCGGCGAAAATAGTAAAAGAAGTTAAAAAGCTAATTTTAAACAAGAGATGAAAACGCTTTTAGTAATAATTGACGGATTAAGCGAGAAACCCATTGCCAAATTAGGAGGCAAAACTCCTTTGGAAAAAGCAAAAACTCCAAACCTGGATTTCTTGGCCAAAAATGGAATATGCGGCCAAGCTTCCCCTTTCTGGCTTAAAGAACAAAAATACCCTCGTTCTGATACTGCTCACTTGGCTTTGCTTGGTTATGATCCCAAGCTTTATTATTTAGGCAGAGGGCCTTATGAAGTTGCCGGCATTGAAATGGATTTTAAAAAAGGAGACATTGCTTTAAGGGCAAACTTTGGGACAGTTGATAAAAACCTAAAAATTATTGACAGGAGAGTGGGAAGGATAAGCAGAACAGAGCCCTTAATCAATGCTTTGTCAAAAGTAAAGAAAATAAAAGGTATCCGTTTCTTTATTAAGAAATCTTACGGTCACAGAGCAGGATTAATTCTGAGGGGAAAAAATCTTTCTGATAAAATTTCAGACGGCGATCCTTATAAAGTAAATGTTAAAGTTAAAAAGATTATTCCTTTGGACAAGAGTTTTCAGGCAAAATTCACCGCTGAAGCCCTAAACCAATATTTAGAAAAATGTTCAGAGATTTTAAATAATCATCCTTTGAATAAAAAAAGAAGAAAAGAGGGCAAGCTTTCTGCAAACTGCCTTCTTTTAAGGGGAGCGGGTAAGTTTAAGGAAACCCCTGGGTTTCAAAAGAAGCATAAATTAAAAGCTGCATGTATTGCGGGAGGAGGATTATACAAAGGCATAGGCAGGGTATTGGGAATGGATTTGATAAAAGTTAAAGGAGCGAACGGCTTTCCCAACACGAACTTGAAGGGAAAATTCTCTGCAGCTAAAAGAATATTAAACGGAAAAAGATATAACTTTGTTTTTTTGCACATTAAAGCTGCGGATAATTTAGCAGAGGACGGCAGCTATCTTGGCAAAAAGAACTTTATTGAAAAGATTGATAAAGCCATAAAATTGGTTTTTGACTTGAAAAATACATTAATCGTTGTAACTGCCGACCATTCTACATGCTCTAGTTTAAAGCGCCATTGTTTGGAGCCCGTTCCCGTTTTAATGTTTGGGAAGGGGAAAGATAAGGTTAATTGTTTTTCAGAGAAAGCTTGCAGAAAGGGTAATCTTGGGAAGATAAAAGGCATTGACCTTATGAAAACTATTTTAAAACTGGAAGGGAAATAAAAGAATAATCCACGATCCTTTACTTTTAAGTAATTTTATGGTATATATAGAATATTATGAATAAAGAAATAATTAAAAAGCTAACGCCTATTTTTTTAATTTTCATAGGAGTTGCCCTCGGTGCCTTCTATTTTCTCGTTTTCCAGAGCCATAATGAAAGTGTCCCAGAGGATGTTTTGTCTGCTGAAGAGGCGGGCCAAAAAGCAATAAAATATATTGTTGAGAATTTCTTTAATGGAGACGTTTCAGCTTCATTGCTAAAAACTGCAGAAGAAAGTGGTTTGTATAAGATTAAGTTTGAGATTGGAGGAACGGAGTACGATTCTTGTGTCAGCAAAGACGGAAAGTTTTTATTTCCCGATACAATTGATATGGAGCCTCCTTCCCCAAAAGAGATTCCGAAAACAGAAGCGCCAAAAGTACAAGTTTTCGTAATGTCTTTTTGCCCTTTCGGCAATCAGGCAGAGGAAATTATGATGCCTGTCAAAAACCTGCTTGGAGACAAAGCTGACATTGAACTTAACTATATTGTCTATTCAAACTACGGTTCGGGATATCCTGAATACTGTCTTGATGAAGAGAATAAATATTGTTCTATGCACGGCATTCAGGAAGTTCATCAGGATATAAGAGAAATTTGCGTTCAAAAGTATCAAAATGATAAATTTTGGGATTTTGTAAAAGAGGTAAACGAGAAAGCAGACTATAAAAATGTTGACGAGAAATGGGAAGGTATTGCTAAAGATTTAGGGATTGATGTTGAGGAGGTAAAGAAATGCCAAGCAGAACAAGGAGAATCGCTGTTGGCTCAAGAAGCCGCTTTAAACAAAATTAGCTATCCTGTTCAAAATTCTGCCCGACACGAAGGTCAGGAAGAAATAACTATTGCAGGATCTCCCACTATTATTATTAACGGAGTGGTTTACGATGGAGACAGATCTCCAGATGCTTACAAAGAAGGAGTTTGTTCCGGATTCTTAAATCGTCCGTCCGAATGTGACCAAAAATTAGAAACAGAAAGCAAGGCAGAAGGCGAATGCTAAGTTTGGAAATTTTAAAAACATTTAACTTGAAAGGGGCTTTGCCCCTTTTTAAGTTGATTACTTTATTGTTCTTGGAAAAAATATGTTAGAATAAGGGAAGAGGTTTTGGAGAATAAGTCGGAATCTTCAAATAAATCTATGAACTAAATATAAATATTCATCTATGAGAAAAGTTAAAATATTTTCAACTCCCGTGTGTCCTTACTGTATAGCACTAAAAGAATTTTTTAAACAAAATGATGTAGAATTTGAAGATATTGATGTTTCTGTTGACGATAGAGCAAGAGAGGAAATGATAAAGAAGTCGGAACAGATGGGTGTTCCCGTGGTTGAGATTGATAATAATATCGTAGTAGGATTTGATAAAAGAAAAATATTAGAGCTTTTAAAAATTAAAGAATAATAAAAACATATGCCAACTAAAATTGCCATTAATGGTTTTGGACGAATTGGCAGATGCGCTTTTAAGAAAATCATTGAGGATTGTCCCGATTTGGATGTGGTTGCCATCAATGACCTTACCGATGCTAATGTTTTGTGCCATCTTTTAAAATATGATTCTTTATACGGAATATACAAGAAACCTATCAGAACCCGTAAGAATTTCCTTCTATTAGACGGTGGAAGAGGAGAAAAGAAAATCGAGGTTCTCAAAGAAAAGGATCCCGGAAAATTGCCTTGGAAAAGAATGGGAGTGGATATAGTTTTGGAATGCACGGGCGTATTTAGGGATTTGGAAGGTGCAGGAAAACATATTGAAGCCGGGGCAAAGAAAGTAATAATTTCAGCTCCCGGTAAAAGTCCTTCAATTCCTTCGTTTATCCTAGGAGTGAATCACGAGAAGTTTGACCCTAAAAAAGATGATGTTATGGATATGGGTTCTTGTACCACCAATTGCTTGGCTCCGGTGGTTAAGGTTTTAAATGATGAGTTTGGAATAGTTAAGGGGTTCATGACTACAGTCCACAGTTATACCAATGACCAGAAAATTTTAGACCTGCCTCATAAAGATTTAAGGAGAGCGAGAGCAGCTGCTATAAATATTATTCCCACCACGACTGGAGCAGCAAAGGCCATCGGCAAAGTAATTCCGGAAGTAGATGGAAAGCTTGACGGTATTGCTTTGAGAGTTCCAACGCCTGTGGTTTCTATTCTGGATTTTGTCTGTCAGGTAGAGAAGAAGACTGATGCCGAAGAAGTAAACTTTGTTTTTAAAAAGGCTTCTCAAAAAGAATCCCTAAAAGGCATTTTAGGAATAGAGGATGCTCCTTTGGTTTCTTCCGACTATATCGGCAACTCCTATTCATCTATAGTTGACGCAGATAATACGAAAGTGATTAATGGAAATTTAATTAAAGTCCTGGCTTGGTACGACAATGAATTTGCTTATTCAGCGCGTCTTGCTGAGTTTGCATGTTATATATCAAAGAAAATATAGGTTCTGCTTTCAAAAGTTTTAAGCGGGCAAGAGACTTCTTTGTCCGCTTTTGTTACTTTTTCAGATTTAGGATATAATAAAATCATACGAGAATAATTTCTATAAACATGGACAAGAAAATTCCAATTGAAATTTCAGCCAGGCATATTCACCTATGCCAGAAAGACTTAGAAGTGCTTTTCGGCAGAGAATATCAGTTAAAGAAATTGAAAAAATTAAGCCAAGCAGATGATTTTGCTGCCAAAGAGAAAATAGATATTAAAATTGGAAATAAAATTATTAGAGGCATTAGGATAGTTGGTCCTGTTCGCAAAGAAACTCAGATTGAAATATCTTTGACAGATGTTTTTAATATGGGTGTTAGGCCGGTACTAAGATTGTCAGGTAATCTGAAAGGAACCCCCGGAGCAGTTTTAATTAAGGGGAAAAAGAAATTAAAGATTAAACAAGGAGTAATTATTGCTCAAAGACATTTGCATTGCAGTCCGAATGAGGCGAAATTATTAAATCTTAAGAACGGAACTTTTATATCTGTGAAGGTCGAAGGAAAAAGAGGGATAACGTTTCATAATATAAAGGTTAGGGCTAAACGAGACTATAAACTTTCTCTACATCTTGACACTGACGAGGGGAATGCAGCTGGAATATTTAAAAAAGGGAAAGGAGAACTTTGTTCAGAATTATGATTTTAGTTTTAAATTGCGGGAGCCAATCAATAAAATGGAAATTGTTTGAATGCAAAAGAAATTCTGGATCTGGTTTGAAATTAAAAAAACAGGGAGAAGCGAATGTCTTTGATGTTAAAAATTATGAGAAAACTTTAATTAAAGAACTAAAGAAAGTAATTAATTACAAGAAGGACGTAAAAGTAATAGGACATAGAATAGTTCATGGAGGAAAGAAATTCAGGGAGCCGACCTTGATTACAGAAGAAAACTTGAAAGAATTAAAAAGATTTAACAAACTTGCTCCTCTGCATAATCCTTTTAACGTCTTGGGCGTAGGAATAGCCAAGAAGATTTTTCCAAACGTAAAGCAAATAGCTGTTTTTGATACGAGTTTTTATAAAGATTTGCCGGAAAAAGCTTCTGTTTATGCCTTGCCAGGATATATAAAAAAAGAGTTTGGATTTCAAAGATTTGGATTTCATGGAATTTCTCATAAGTTTGCCGCTAAAGAAGCCAGTAAAAAAGTAAAAAAGCCGTTTAAGAAACTAAAAATTATTACTTGTCACTTGGGAGGCGGTTCGAGTATTACGGCCGTAAAGAATGGAAAAGCAATTGATACTTCAATGGGGTTTACGCCAATGGCGGGGTTGTTAATGATGACTCGTGCAGGCGATATTGATGCAGGGATTGTTTTGCAATTAGTGGAAAGGTTTTCCGTAGAAAAAACAGATGAAATTTTAAACTTTGAATCAGGAATTAAAGCAATTTGCGGTGAAAAAGAAATGCTCAAGGTTTTAGAAAAAGCAAGAAGAGGAGACAAAAAAGCAAAATTGGCTCTTAACATCTTTGTCTATAAAATTAGGAAATATATTGGAAGTTATTATGCTGTTTTAAACGGTTGTGATTTATTGGTTTTTACGGGTACAATTGGATACGGATCGCTGAAAATTAGAAATATGGTTTGTAAAAACCTAAATATTTTAAAAAATACAAAAGTTTTATCTATAAAAACGAATGAAGAATTAGCAATAGCTGAGGAAGCGCTCAAATGCATAAATAAATAAATATAAGGACATGAATAAAAAAGAGAAAAATATTCTTTGGTTTAAAGAAATTACAAAAAATGATACTCCTATTGTTGGAGGGAAAAATGCTTCTTTAGGAGAAATGTATTCAAAACTTGTAAAAAAAGGAATTAATATTCCAAACGGATTTGCGTTGACTTCAAAGGTATATTGGTATTATCTTAAAGCGAATAAAATTGATAAAAAGATAAAGGAGGTATTTGATAAATTCAATCCTAAGAGTATAAAGAGTTTAGAAAAAACAAGTAAGGAAGCAAGAAAGATTATTTTACAGGGGAAAATTCCTCAAGATTTGAAAAAAGAGATTTTGGAAAGATATAAAATTTTATCAAAGAATTATGGCGAAAGATTTGCAGATGTTGCCGTACGTTCCTCGGCGACTGCTGAAGACCTCCCGACGGCGAGTTTCGCAGGAGCCCACGAGACATATTTAAATGTCAGAGGAGAGGAAGATTTGTTTAAATCAGTTAAAAAATGTTTAGCATCTTTATTTAATGCTCGCGCTATTTCTTATCGTGAGGAAAAAGGATTTGATCATTTGAAAATTGCTCTTTCTGTATGTGTTCAGAAAATGGTAAGAAGCGACTTGGCATGTTCAGGCGTAATGTTTACGCTTGATACAGAAACAGGTTTTAGAAATGTAGTTTTAATAAATTCAATTTATGGAATAGGGGAGATGATTGTTAAAGGGCAGATTACGCCTGATGAATTTTTTGTTTTTAAACCAACCCTTCAAGGACATGGTAATAAAAAATACAAACCAATTATTCTTAAAAATCTGGGAAGAAAAAACAAGAAACATATTTACAATAAGAAAGGAGGATTAAAAGAAGTTTCTGTTCCCGTTAAAAAACAATTTGATTTTTCCTTAACTGATGAGGAGATTTTGACATTAGCAAAATGGGGATGCTTAATTGAAAAACATTATGGGATTCCTCAAGACCTGGAATGGGCAAAAGATGGGAAAACCGGACAACTTTTTATTGTGCAATCAAGGCCAGAAACGATTTATTCTTCAAAAAAGACACTGGCTTATGAAGAACATGAAATAAAAACGAAAAAGAAGCCCGTCTTAATTGGTACGGCTATTGGCGATAAAATTGGTATTGGAAAAGTCAATATAATTTCTGATGTTTCTAAAATGTCTGAATTCAAAAAAGGAGAAGTTTTAGTGACTAAAATGACTGATCCTGATTGGGTAAGTATTATGCACTTGTCTTCAGCTATTGTTACTGATGAAGGCGGTAAGACGTGTCACAGCGCTATTGTTGCAAGAGAGCTCGGCATTCCGTGTATTGTGGGAACTGAAAAGGCAACTAAGTTGCTTAAGACCGGTCAGATAGTAACGGTTGACTGCACTCAAGGATTAAATGGCAGAATCTTTGAAGGAAAGATTCCTTTTAAAGTCAAGAAATATGATCTGGGAAAAATTCCGAAATTCAAAACAAAGATAATGGTTAATATAGGGGCTCCGGAAATTGCTTTCAAAACTTCCTTCTTGCCGGTTGAAGGAGTGGGGCTTGCAAGGGAAGAATTTATAATTGCTGAAAAAATCAAAGTTCATCCTTTGGCCCTTTATAATTATAAGAAACTTAAAAAATCAAAAGATAAGGAAACTTTAAAGATTGTCAGAAAAATTGATGAAATTACAGTTGAACATAAGGATAAAAAAGAATATTTTATTAAAGAATTAGCTGAAGGGGTCGCCCAGATTGGGGCCGCCTTTTGGCCGAAGCCGGTGATTGTCAGATTTTCTGACTTTAAAACAAATGAATATGCAAAATTAATTGGCGGAGGATTGTTTGAGCCTGGAAACGAAGAGAATCCGACGTTAGGTTGGCGGGGAGCATCAAGATATTATGATGAAAGATTTAAACCGGCTTTTTTAATGGAATGCGAATCCATAAAAAGAGTCCGTAATGTCTTTGGATTAAAAAATATTGAGTTAATGATTCCTTTTTGCAGGACGATTAAAGGGGCAAAAAAGGTTTTGTCGCTGATGACGCAGGCAGGGCTTAAAAAGGGCAAGGACGGATTAAAGGTTTATGTAATGTGTGAGGTTCCTTCAAATGTTATTCTGATCGACGAGTTTTTAAAAATATTTGACGGAGTCAGTATTGGATCTAATGATTTGACTCAGCTATCTTTAGGAATAGACAGGGATAATGCTTCTTTGCAGGGAATCGGAGACGAAAGGGATCTTGCCGTGAAAAAGATGATTGGGAAAGTTATTAGATCTTGCAATATGAAGAATAAATACTGCGGAATTTGCGGTCAAGCACCGAGCGACTATTCGGAATTTGCCGAGTTTTTAGTTAAAGAAGGAATTGAGAGCATTTCTCTAAATCCCGATACGGTAATTAAAACTATTTTGAATCTCGCAAAAATTAAATGACCCCAAATCTCTTTAAAGGTGAAATCAATTGTAAAATATCTAAAAAAGGTTAAAAAGGTTGACCGATTTGACTTTTTTTGTTATTCTATTTTTGTTTAATGAATATAGACGAAAACAAGAAAATCTTTAGAAAGACCGGTCTTGTGATAGAGGCTTTTCCGAATATTTTGTTTAAGGTTAAACTGGATGACGGTGGAGAAATATTAGCCCATTTGGCGGGGAAATTAAGAATCCACAGAATCAAAGTGCTTCCGGGTGATAGGGTGACCGTTGAAATGAGCGAGTACGACAACGAGAAAGGAAGGATAGTTTACAGAGACAAATAACGATATCGGTATTTAAATATATAATACTTGGGTGTTTATTTTTTTATTTAAATCTTATAATTTTATGAAAGTAAGATCATCTGTTAAAAAAATTTGCAAGGATTGTAAAATTGTCCGTCGAAAAAAACGGGTTCATGTTATTTGTAAAAATCCAAAACATAAACAAAGACAAGGATAAGTTAATAAAAAATTATGCCGCGCATAGCAGGAATTAATATTCCTGATAACAAACAAATAGAAATCGCTTTAACCTACATTTACGGGATAGGGCCTTCTTTCAGTAGGAAAATCTTAACTTTAGCTAAGATTGACCCGACTGTGAAATCCTCAAAACTTACCGTCCAGGAGATTGGTAAGCTTAGGGAAGTTATTGAAAAAGAATGTAAAATTGAAGGAGAATTGCGCCGAGAGCGGATGCTGTCCATTAAGAGATTAAAAGACATAGGATGCTGGAGAGGCACCAGACATGCTAAGGGTTTGCCTGTAAGAGGTCAAAGGACAAAGAGTAATAACAGAACAGTAAGAGGGAATGTAAGGAAAACGGTTGGTTCTGGGAGAAAGCCACCACCAGGTCCTAAATAATAAATATTTATGGGAAAAAAGAGAATTATAAGCAAGAGTAAGGAAGAGCTTTTGAAAGAAAGGGATGCAATAGAGGGGAGAATTGATAAGGGAAGTGAGATCAAAGCTACCTTTTCGAGATTTGAAGAAGGAAGAGTATATATTTCTTCAACTTACAATAATATTATCATCACGCTGACTGACCCCAAGGGTGGCGTTTTAGCTTGGACAAGTGCGGGACGTATCGGCTTTAAAGGAACGAAAAAAGCAACTCCTTTTGCTGCCTCTAAAGTTGCAGGAGCTATGGCAGAGATGATTAATAAATTCAAGATAGGGAAGATCTCTATTTTTGTGAAGGGAGTAGGATCCGGCAGGGATTCTGCTTTAAGGTCTTTGGCGGCGAAAGGATTTGAAATAATTTCTGTCAAGGACGTTACGCCGGTTCCTCACAACGGGTGCAGGCCTCCTAAAGTAAGACGCGTTTAATTAATATGGCAACAACCAAATGCAAAACATGCAGAAGATTGGGCGTAAAACTTTTCTTAAAGGGTGAAAGGTGTGTTTCGGCTAAATGTTCTACGGTAAGGAAACCTTATCCTCCCGGAAACAAGGGCAAGAGAAGAGCCAGGACTTTTTCTGAATATGCAAAAGAACTTCGGGAAAAGCAGAAAATCAGAAATTGGTATAATTTAAGCGAAGGGCAGTTTGCAAAATATGTAGCAATAGCCCTTAAAAAGCGCAAGAGTGTAGAGAATACCGCTGAGTACTTGGTTCAGGAATTGGAAACAAGACTAGATAATGTAGTTTTTAGATTGGGATTTGCAACTTCTCATTCTAAAGCCCGCCAACTTGTCTCTCATAGGCATTTCTTGTTAAACGGCAGAGTTGTTAATATTCCTTCTTGTGCGGTTAAGGTAGGAGATAAGATATCGATTAAGCCAAGCTCTCTTGGAAAGTCTGTTTTTAAAGATTTACCATCTACTATTAAAAAATACGAAGCTCCTTCATGGTTAAAATTAAATAAAGTAAAAATGGAAGGAGAAGTAACGGGCAAGCCTTCTTTGGAAGAGGCAAGTCCTATTGCGGAAATATCAACAATATTTGAGTTTTATTCTCGCTAACGGCATTTAATCGTTAACTATTTAAACAATTGTTTAAATAACCGTATGCTTAAATGCTAAAATGAAACATATGATTCCTTTACCTTTATCAATAAAAATTGTTGAGAAAAAAGATAACTGGGCCTTATTTGAGGTCGAAGGCTTGTATCCCGGATATGGAGCAACTATTGGAAACTCTCTTAGAAGAGTCTTGCTGTCTTCTTTGGAGGGCGCAGCTGTTACTAAAGTAAAGATCAAAGGAGTTCAGCATGAATTTTCAACTGTTCCCGGAGTCAAAGAAGATATAATTAACATTCTATTAAACTTAAAACAGCTAAGATTTAAAATGTTTGAAGATGATCCCCAGCAGGCATCTCTTACCGTGAAAGGAGAAAAAGAAGTGAAAGGTTCTGACTTTGCCATTCCTACGCAATTGGAGCTTATAAACAAAGAAGTCCATATTTGCACCCTTACTTCAAAGTCATCAGAAATCAAGATTGATATTACCGTTGAGAAAGGTGTGGGATATGAACCTATCGAGATAAGGAAAAAAGAAAGACTAGAGATAGGAGAAATTCCCTTGGATGCAATTTACACGCCCGTTAGGAAGATGAACTTTAAAGTTGAAAATATGAGGGTTAAGGATAGAACCGATTACGATCGCCTTAAGCTGGAAATGGAAACGGACGGCAGTATTAGTCCGGAGTCCGCCATGCATGAAGCTTCAGAAATTTTAATTAGGCATTTTGATTTAATTAAAGAAAATGTTATTGGAGAGACTAAAAAAGTCAAACCGGAAGGTAAAAAAGAAAAAGAAGCAAAGAAGGGTTCAGAGAAAAAAACAGAAGCAAAAGAGGATATAACGAAAACTAAAATAGAAGATTTAAAGCTTTCTACAAGAACCCAAAATGCTCTTTCCAAAAATAACATTAAGACTTTAGGAAACATCTTGAAAAAATCCGAGCAGGATATTTTAGAGCTTGAAGGCATGGGAGAAGGAGGGGTAAAAGAAATTAAAAAGATTGTAAAGAAGCTAGGCCTTGAACTTAAAGAATAAAGTTAGTTTTTGAAAATGCGCAAACTTAAAAAAGGGAAAAAATTTAATAGAAAAGGACAACAGCGCAAAGCTTTGTTTAAAACACTTGCACGCAGCTTTATTTTAAAAGAAAAGATTGAGACAACCGAGGCTAAAGCAAAAGAGCTTCGTCCGTTTGTGGAGAAATGCATAACAAAAGCAAAGAGTAACAATTTATCCGCGCGGCGCCAATTATTAAAATCCTTTTCTGAAAAAACGGTGAAGAAACTTATAGAAGAGATTGCTCCAAGATATGAAAAAAGGAAAGGAGGGTACACCAGAATTGTAAAAATGGGGCGGAGAATGTCCGATGGAGCAAGAACAGCTGTAATCGAATTAGTGAAATAATATTTTAAAACTGCGAGAATCAAATGAAAAGAGAAATTCATACTATTAATGCTGAAAACAGAATATTGGGCAGACTGGCGGTTCAGATAGCAGTATTACTGCGGGGCAAACACAAGCCTGACTTTGTGCCATATAAAGACATGGGAGATACTGTTTTTATAGAAAACATCGAAAAGGTTAAGGTTACCGGAAAGAAAATGAAAAATAAGAAATATTACCGGCACAGCGGATATCTTGGAGGATTAAAGGAAATTCCTTTGAAAAAACTCTTTGAAAAAAGACCCTCGGAAGTTCTTAGGAGAGCTGTCTTGGGAATGATGCCTGATAATAAGTTGCGTTCAGAGCAAATTAAAAGATTAAAGTTTAAATTAAATGCCAAAAGTCAAAAAAACGGATAAAAAAATTAAAGAGGAAAAAGTTTCCAAAGAGAAGCCGAAAAAGAAAAAGGTAAAAAAAGTAGAGAAAGAAGTTGAAAGGAAAGTAAAAAAGAAAGTTGAAAAAAAGGAGAAAGTCCCTGCAAAAGAAAGCAAAGGGAAAGAAATCGAAAAAGAAGCAAAGATTAAACCCTCTCGCTATATTGAATCTATTGGACGGAGAAAAACCTCAGTTGCCAGAGTTAGAATATGGACAAGAGGAGATAAAGAGATTTTAATTAACGGAAAGCCGTGTGAAAAATATTTTTCTACTATCGGACTTCAAAGAACCGCAAAATCTTCTCTTGAAAAAATGAATTGCCTTGATAAATTCAGGGTGCAGATTCTCGTAAAGGGTGGAGGCATTTATTCTCAAGCAGAAGCAGTTAGACATGGTATTGCCAGGGCCCTTGTTGAATTTAACCTTGATTTTAAAAAGAGATTAAGAAAGGCAGGCTTTTTAACTAGAGACCCTCGCATGAGAGAAAGAAAGAAATTCGGTTTGAAGCGTGCCAGAAGAGCTCCTCAGTGGAGAAAGAGATAATCACTGATTACCGCTGATGATACCTGATTACCACTGATTATCAGTGAAAATCAGTTGAAAATCAGCTTGAATCAGTGATTTTCGCAAAGCGAAAATGTTAAAAGAACTTATTGATAAATTTTATCTTGACCAGCAGAAGAACAGAGAGCAATATCATTTCTATATTACTGATGCGGGTAAATGTCCCCGGGCAGTGTTTTTTAAATTTAAGAATGTCCCAAGAGAGAAAATAGACGCTCGTATTTTAAGAATCTTTGAAAGAGGAGAAACCCTTCACAGGGACATATTTAATGTCCTGTATCGTCTTAGGATTGGGGTTACAACGGAAGTGTCTATTCCAGCTCAGGAGATAATTTCTGGAAGAGCTGATGCAATACTGTCCATTGACAAGGAAAATTATGTCTTAGACATCAAAAGCATCAATAGTATGGTTTTTAATAAGATGGCTGAGCCTAAGATAGAAAATGTTTATCAAATTCAGCTCTACCTTCATTATTTCAATGTTAAAAAAGGAATATTATTGTATATAGACAAGGACAGGCAAGATATTAAGGAGTTTATAGTCAATTATGACAAAAAATTAGTTAAATCTCTTTTAGATGATTTTAAGATGCTGAAGAAAAAAATTGATTCAAATATCATTCCTATCAAGCTTACTGATTATTCCAGTAACTGGCAGTGTAAATATTGTCAATTTCGGGATATTTGCTCTTTGGCTGATAATGGAGAAATGAGTTGGGATGATTTTAAAGATAGGGTTAAAGAGAAAGAATAATGAAGTTTGAAAATTTTTAAAATGGAAGATAAAAATGTATAAGTTTAACTTATACATTTTTAATATCTATGAAAAGTAAGAAACTTAAAAGGGCATTTTTCAAAGCCTCTGCTCTGAATTTAGCTCAAGATCTTCTGGGCAAGCATTTGGTAAGAAAAATTGGGAGGAAAAGAATAATAGGTAAAATTGTTGAAACAGAAGCCTATATTGGTCCGGAAGACAAAGCAAGCCATGCTTATCAAGGGAAAATAACCGAGAGGAATAAAGTAGAATATCTTAGAGGAGGTTACGTATATATTTACCTTTGTTATGGATTGTATTGGCAGTTTAATGTTACTGCAGCCGAAGAGGGAGAGCCTGAATGCGTGCTTATCAGAGCACTGGAACCCCTTGAAGGAATAAAAAAGCCCCCTTACCGGGATGAAAAAAAATTAGTAAATCTAGCGAACGGTCCAGGTAAGCTCTGTAGATGGATGAAGCTGGACGGGTCTTTTAAAGGAGAAGACCTATGTTTAAGTAAAAGGATATGGTTAGAAGATCCAGGAGGAGTTAAAACTCGTATAGTTGCAGAAACCAGAATAGGTATTGATTATGCCGGTTCTTGGGCAAAAAAACCATGGCGTTTCTATATCAAAGAAAACCCTTTCGTTTCTAGAAAATAGCTTACTTGAAAAGTTTTTCAGAAGAATAAAGATTGCTTTCGTTTAAAACGTAAAGCTTTTTATTTCTTTGGCTCCAAAATATCCTTGGGCTCTTAAGCTCTTTTAGATTTGCATTCTCGGAAGGCAGAAAGCTAATAATATTGATTTTATCCCTATTATCTATTTCCGTTATTTTAATGTTTTTATCGGTAGTAAAGACGAGATAGTCGGAATTAATCCAGGAAACATCATTTATCTTTTCGGATATCCGAGTTATGAGTATTTCTTCTCCAGCTCTTCTTTCAGGCTGCTCTAGGATTTGATCTAAGAACAATACTTTAATTTCGGATTTAGAAAAATAGACTACCTTTTTTAGGTCGGGAGAAATTTTAACATTAACAGAAGGAGAAAAGATTTCTTTAAAGGATTTTATTTCTTTATCAAACATAAAGAGTTTTTCATTTTCTTGCATGAATATGCAGTTTGGAAAAATCTTTAATTGATACGGGGTTTCCTGTTTTATGGGAAAAGGTTCCTGGTTAAGCTTTACTATGCGTTCTAGAGAAGGATCGCTTTTAAAAAGATTTCCCAGATTATCAAGGTAATATATATCCTGTCCGAATGCTTTAAAAGCGACATTGTTAGGAATTTCTGTTTGCGTTTTTTCTTTTAAACTTAAGGGATATTCGTCGAGAAAGAGGCTAAAAACTTTTTCTTGCTCCTTCATTCCCAAATTAAGATATATTTCTTTTGAGTCAGGAGAAAACTCTAAAGAAAAAAATTGAGCTCCTCTCTGATAAATATCTTTTTCTCCTATTAAATAGCTTTTTATGTTCTTTTCCAAATCGTAGATTTTAAGGGCCCAACTTTGGGAAGCTTCCTCATCCGGGGATCCAGTGTAGATCGGTTCGTATGTTATTATTTTTTTCTCGTCAGGAGAAAACCAAAAATCGCTTACATTTTCAATCAAGTTTTCAAGTTGCGGGTCTTTTGGAAAAAGAATTATGTTCTTTGCTTCTGTCACTTCTTTTTCTTCTATTTGAAGTTCTTTTTCCCAGGGGTGATAGTTTTCTTTTTTAACTTCAATATGGTATTTTTTCGGTAAAAGGTTTTTTATCAGGGCTGAGTCTGTAAAGATAGATGTTTTTTTTTCCATTTTCCCATTAAGATAAACTTCTGCTGATTTTTGAAAAACCTTTATGAAAAATCCTCCGGTTTGGGTAATTCTTATTGTTCCTTGAGGGGGATCAAGGTCAAAACGATATCCTTCCGAATAGAGGATTACTGCCGGTGTTATTAGGATGAATAGAATAAGGCAAATAAAAAATAGGATAGTTCTTGTTTTTTTCCTCATACCGTTATTATATCCCAAAGGACGCATCTTGCCAAAAAGAAGTAATTAAATTAGAATAACATTAATGAAATGTCCTCTTTCTAAAACTTTTTTTTCTGTAAAAGATGTTTCGGAAGAATTTGTAATACGCGGTGGAAAATCTCTTAAGGGAAAAGTAAGAATTGGCGGGGCAAAAAATGCCTCTTTTCCAATTTTAGTTGCTTGTCTCTTAACAAACGAAGAATGTGAAATATCAAACATACCTTTGATTGAAGATGTTTTTCGAATGATTGAAATTTTAAAGAGCATGGGAGCAGATATTGAATGGAAAGACAAAAGAACTATTAGGATTAAAACTGATTGCGTTGATCCTCTTAAAGCAAAAAAAGAGCTGATATCTTTACTGCGAGGATCGGTCCTTTTATTGGGGGCCCTGCTTGGCCGCTTCAAAGAGGTAAAGATTCCTCAGCCGGGAGGATGTATTATTGGGGCAAGACCAATAGATACTCACTTAGATGCCTTCAGGCAAATGGGCGTTAAGGCTCAATTTATGGGGAAACATTTTAATTTTTCTTTTAATCGTTTGCCGGAGACAAGAGAAGTGATCTTGAATGAATTCAGCGTTACGGGAACCGAAAATATTATGCTTTTTTCTGCCTTGAATCCGGGTAAAACGATAATTAAAACGGCCGACTGTGATTATCAAGTTCAGGAGCTGGCAAGATTTTTAGAGAAGATGGGTGTAGGGATAGAAGGAACAGGAACTCACAAGTTAACTATTAAAGGGAAAAAAAGATTAAAGGGAGTGAAACACAAATTAATGTATGATCCTCCGGAAGCAGGCACTTTTATTATCACCGCTGCAGCTACAAGGGGAAATGTTTTAATTGAAAATGTTGAGCTTCCGTTCCTGGAATTTCCGTTGAAGAAATTAAAAGATTTTGGAGTGCCTCTTAAGATTGTAAAGAAAGGAAAAGGCCTTGCTTCGGTTAGGGTTTATCCATGGAAGAATTTAAAGATAAACAAAATTCAAAGCCTGCCTTATCCCGGCATTCCTTCCGACCTCCAATCAGCTTTTGGAGTTTTAGCAACCCAGGCAGATGGATCTACGTTAATTCACGATCCTTTATACGAAGGAAGATTGAAATATTTAGAAGAATTGACTAAAATGGGTGCCGAGATTTATTTTGCCGATCCTCATCGGGCAATAATTAACGGACCGACTAAGCTTTACGGGAAAAAACTGAAATCACTGGATTTGAGAGGAGGAGCCGCCCTTATTATGGCGGGATTGATTGCTAAGGGAAAAACCACCATTGAAAATATTTATCAGATTGACAGGGGTTATGAACGCATTGAAGAGCGGCTGCAGGGATTGGGAGCTGACATTAAAAGAATAGCTTTAAAATAAAAATAATATCAAGCTGAAATTTCAAACATCAAGAGAAAGATTTTTGAGTTTTAAGTCTTGAATTTAAATCGTGTTTGTAAAAAAAATAGGAATTGATCTTGGAACATGCAACTCTCTGGTTTTTGTTCCTAAAAAAGGTATAGTTTTACAGGAACCCTCAACGGTTGCGGTTTCTTTAGATGAAAATAAAATATTGGCGGTAGGTGAAGAAGCTAAAGAAATGATAGGACGCACCCCCGATAGTGTCAGAGTTTACCGTCCTCTTAAAGATGGCGTTATTGCTGACTTTAGGGTAACTCAAGCAATGATATCTTACTTCATTAAGAAGGTAGTGCCCCCTTATCAGTTTTTTAAGCCGGAATTGATGATTTCTATACCTGCAGGGATAACTTCTACCGAAAGAAGAGCAGTTATTGGAGCAGCTATGGGGGCGGGAGCAAGGCAGGCTTACGTTGCAAAAGAGCCGATTCTGGCTGCTATCGGAGCGGGAATTTCTATTAATTCATGTTCGGGAAACTTAATTATCGATATTGGAGGAGGAACTTCAGAGGTGGCAGTTATTTCTTTGGGAGGAATTGTCACCGCAAGTTCTGCGAGAGTGGCTGGAGATAAAATGGATAAAGCAATTTCAGAATTTATTAAGAATAAATATAATCTGGCTATTGGTACCAAGACAAGTGAGGAGATTAAGATTAAAATAGGGAATGCTTTAAAGCAAAGAGTTCCGAAAACCCTGGAAGTGCGAGGCAATGACTTGATTTTAGGGCTTCCTAAGACGATAAGAATTTCCTCAAATGAGATTTGCGAAGCTATCTCCGAACCGCTTAGTGAAATTATTCAGGTAATTAAGCGGGTTCTGCGTGTTACCCCTCCGGAACTTTCAGCGGATATTATCGACAAAGGCATGGTTGTGTCCGGAGGAGGAGCTCTCTTGAGAAATATCGATAAATTGATTGCTAAATCAACGGGCGTACCTTGCTTTATCGCGAAAGAACCCCTCTTCTGTGTTGCTAAAGGCACGGGAATAGTGCTGGAGAACCTTGACCTCTACAAAAAAAGCATAATGAGCAAAAGAGGATACTAGAAGGGTCCGAAGGAAATAGTTTTCCGTGAGTTATTTAAATTTATGCAAATGATTTAATGATAATAGGTCATAAATTTCAATGGCAATATCTTAAGAAAATGGCAGAGGCGAAAAGAATACCTCATGCTTTTTTATTTTCCGGTGAAGAAAGCATAGGAAAAAGAAAAGTTGCCCTTGAGTTTGCAGAATTGATTTTAAATTGCAAAGGGGAGAGTCTTGAAAAAGGGATAAATTCCGACTTCCATTTTATAAAGCCGGAATTGAAAATAGGTAAAAAGCAAATTAGCCGGCAGATTCAAATATCTCAAGTGAGAGAACTTAAATCTTTTTTTAACCTTACTAATTCCAATGCCCTTTTTAAAGTGGCAATAATAGACGACGCTCATTTTATGAAGCAGGATGCCCAAAGTTCTTTTTTAAAACTTTTGGAAGAACCCCGGGGAAATTCTGTCTTCATTCTTATCAGCTCTTTTCCTAAAATGATTTTGCCTACCATTATTTCAAGAACCCAAGTTTTAAAATTCTATAAAGTGCCTGTTTTAGAAATTAAAAATTATTTGGAAAAAGAGAATATTCCTAAAAAAACCGTTAGCGAACTTTTGAAATTTTATGAGGGAAAACCCGGTCAGACTATGAATTTTGTTTCAAATCCCGAGGAGCTTGAGAATCAGAAAAAGAGGATTGAAGAAATTACAAAGCTTTCAAAAGCTGATCTTGCTTTGCGTTTTCAATATGTTGAAAGCTTGGTTAAAGATTCTAAAAACTTGAATAAGATTTTAAATATATGGATAAGTTATTTTAGAGAAATTCTGCTCAAGAAAGTAAAAAAAGAACCTTGCGGCTTTGAAAATTATTCTTTAAAGAAGACAAGGAATCTTATAAATTTGATGGAGAGATTAAATTTTTTAAGTTTCAGTACCAATGTTAACCAGCGTCTTGCATTGGAAATTTTAATGCTTGAACTTTAATTTTTTTAATTTTGTTTACACGTGATTAAAAGGGTAAAAAACCCTTGTTTTTTTCTCGACATACGTCTTAAACTCTGATATAGTTTAGAAAAGATAAGCCATTTATATTTTTTATGGAACATAAAGAAATTATTGATAAAATAAAACCGGAACTTGAAAAGGTTGTTTCTTTTTTAGAGAGAGAACTTTCCAAAATTAGAAGCGGGACAGCATCAATTTCTTTAGTTGAAGATATATCAGTTAATTGTTTTGGTGAAAAACTTCCTTTAAAGCAGCTTGCGGCGATAACTCTGCAGGGCCCTCGGCAAATTTTAATCCAGCCATGGGACAGGTCTTATTTAGAATCTATAGGAAAAGCGATCTCCCAATCGAATATCGGAGTATCTCCGATTTCAGATAAAGATGTAATTAGAATTAATATACCTCCTTTGACCGGAGAATTCAGAGACAATCTGTTAAAAATTGTTTCTGAGAAAGAAGAAGATGCTCGAAAAACCGTACGAAGATGGCGTGAAGAAATTTGGAAAGAAGTTCAAATAAATTTCAAGGAGGGAAATATAAGGGAAGATGATAAGTTTCGGGCGAAAGACGATCTTCAAAAAATAATAGATGATTATAATGAGAAGATTGAGCAGTTGGGAGAAAGAAAAAAGGAGGAAATAAGCAGATAAAATATGTTAACTTTTATTGTTGCCCTTATTAGTGTTTTGGGATTGTTAGTACTTCATGAGTACGGTCATTTTATTATAGCCAAGAAATGCGGAGTGGAAGTTGAAGAATTCGGAATTGGCTATCCCCCCCGTCTTTTTGGGAGAAAAATAAGAGGAACTATTTATTCAATAAATCTTATTCCTTTCGGCGCTTTTGTCAGAATAAAAGGGGAGATAGGGGGAATTGAAGATTATAGAAGCTTTTCGAACAAGCCGATATGGCAAAGGGCGCTGATTGTTCTGGGCGGAGTTGCCTCTTTTTGGATTGTTTCTATAGTATTGCTAACTATTGTTTCTGGAGTGTGGGGATTGCCTACGGCTATTTCCGACAACGAAACAAAGAATTTAGTAGATCCCAAAGTCCAGATTATAGGAGTTACGGAAGATTCTCCTGCAGGAGAAGCCGGTTTGAAAATTGCGGATATTATAAAAGGGATTAAAACTGAAGGTTCTGAATTGAAAGCAATTGGCAAGGTTACAGAAGTTCAGGAATTTGTTGCAGCCAATAAGGGGCAAGAAATTATCTTAAATATTAAAAGGGGAAAGGATTATCTTGAAATTCCTATTGTGCCCAGAGTTTCTCCCCCCAATGGAGAGGGCCCTTTAGGTGTTGCGTTGGTAAGGATTGCTTTAAGACCGTATGCATGGTATCGGGCTCCGATTCAGGGCATAAATGCAACTTATATTTTGACCTCTAATATACTTGAGGGATGGATAATGGGCATTAAAAGCGCCTTGGGGATAGAAAAACTTCCTTCCGGTATTAAATTTGAGATGAGAGGGCCTTTGGGAATTTTTGATTTGCTCGGTGAATATTTTGAAATAGGATTTAATTACTTTCTGTATCTGGTTGCCCTTATTTCAGTTGCTTTAGCATTGGCGAACATTCTTCCCATTCCTGCTCTGGACGGAGGCAAGCTTGTTTTCCTAGCCATTGAGGCTGTAAGGAAAAAGCCTGTTTCTGTAAAGGTAGAGCAGAATCTTACAACTTTCTTTTTTGCTATTCTGATTGTCTTAATGCTATATATCACAATTAAATTTGACATTCCAAGATTGTTTTAGAAAATGTGCGTATGAAAAAGGAGTTTGAAAAAAAACAATTAGTTAAAAAGTCAGAAGATTTTTCTCGGTGGTATACCGATGTTATTCTTAAAGCCGGACTTGCCGAATATGCTCCAATAAGAGGATGCCAGATTTTAAAACCTTACGGTTTTGCTATTTGGGAAAATATCCAAGATTGTCTTGATAAGAAGATTAAAAAAATGGGAGTGAAAAACGTTTACTTTCCTATTTTCATTCCGGAAAGCTTTTTAAAAAAAGAGAAAGAGCATGTTAAGGGATTTTCTCCGGAATTAACGGTTGTTACCATCGGAGGGGGAAAGAAATTAAAAGAAAAGCTTGTGGTGAGACCCACTTCAGAAACAATTATTTGTAAGACCTTTGCAAAATGGGTAAAATCGTGGAGAGATTTACCCGTCTTAGTTAATCAGTGGTGCAATATTGTAAGATGGGAAAAAAGGCCGCGTTTACTCTTAAGGACGACTGAATTTTTATGGCAGGAAGGCCATACGCTCCATGAAACTCATAAGGAAGCATTGAAGCAGGTGAAAGATGCTTTAAATACTTATATCGAGGTATACCGGGACCTTCTCGGTATTGACGGCATCTCAGGCGAAAAAAGCGAAGGAGAAAAGTTTCCCGGAGCCGAGAAAACTTTTTCTTATGAAATGCTAATGCCCGACGGTAAAGCATTACAGGGGGCTACCTCTCATGATTTGGGCCAGAATTTTACTAAGGTGTTCAATATTAAATTTAAAAACAGAAAGGGAGAAGAAGAAATGCCTTGGCAGACTTCATGGGGATTGAGTACCCGAAGTGTCGGAGCCTTAGTTATGGTCCACGGTGACGATGCCGGGCTCATTATTCCTCCGAAAGTTGCCCCGATCCAAGTTATCATTATCCCTATTCTAAAAAAGAATGGAAATGGAAAGGCTTTAAGACAAAAGGCAGAACAGATAAAGAAAATCTTGAGGAACTTTAGAGTAGAAATTGATATGAGGGAAGAATATTCTCCCGGTTGGAAATTTAATGAATGGGAATTGAAAGGGGTGCCTTTAAGAATAGAGATTGGAGAAAAGGAAATAAAGAATAAGAAGATAACGTTTGTACGAAGAGATAACAGGAAAAAAGAATTAATTCCCTTCAATTGTCTAAAAAAAGAAACAGAAGAAGTTCTTGGAGCAATCCAGAAAAGTCTTTTTCAGAAAAGCAGGAAATATTTAAAAAGTAATATAGCGGAGGTTTCGAAATACAAAGACTTTAAAGAAATAATGAAAACCAAAAAAGGCCTTTTAAAAGTTTTTTGGTGCGGTGATCCAAAATGTGAAGCAAGGATAAAAAGGGAAACGAAAGCCACTATTCGCTGTTTATCCAATGATACTTCCAATAAAAAAGGCAAATGCATTTGCTGCGGCAGGGAATCCTCGAAAAAATGGATTTTTGGTCAAGCATATTAGTATAAGATTGTGCTCCGTTAGAAGAACGCTCTAAAGAGATTTCTACTACAGGGCACTTAAAACAATAATAATTTATTTAAGGAATTTCGCATATATACAATGAGTGTAATTCGAAATTTTTCTAACGGGGTATGAATATTAATTTTCACAAATTTATTTCCCATATATCAGAAGATATTGCTATTGATTTGGGAACGGCGAATTCTTTAGTTTACGTCAAAGGAAGAGGAATCGTTATTACTGAACCTTCGGTGGTGGCAATAAATAAGAAGACGGGTCAGGTTCTGGCTATTGGAGATGAAGCAAAAAAAATGGTGGGGCGCACACCTTCCCACATTGTAGCTACAAGACCCTTAGTTAAAGGAGTGATTTCTGATTTTGAAACGACAGAGCAAATGCTCAGATATTTTATCCAGAAGGTAAGCAGGAGAAAATTATCAGCTATTTTTGGTCCGCGGGTTATTATAGGAATTCCTTGCGGAGTAACCGAAGTTGAGAAGAAAGCGGTTCAAGATGCTGCTAAAAATGCCGGAGCAAGAGAAGTTTATCTCATTGAAGAGCCAATGGCTGCTGCTTTGGGAGCTAGGTTATCGGTTCAGGAAGCAGAGGGAAACTTTATTGTAGATATAGGAGGAGGAACAACAGAAGTTGCAGTTATTTCACTGGGGGGATTGGTTTTGTCTAAGAGTTCAAAGATTGCCGGAGACAAGCTTAATGAGGATATAATCAATTTTGCCCAGGAAGAATATAAGCTTTTGATAGGAGAAAGGACTTCTGAAAATATTAAAATTAAGATAGGTTCGGCATACCCTGTTAAAAAAGAGGAACTTTTTTCAGATTCTCCGGGCGGTTCTTCTAAAAAAGAAAAGATTCCAAAAGAAATGTCCCTCCGTGGAAGAAATTTGATTACGGGTTTGCCCGAAGAAATTACGGTCTCTGCTAAAGATATTCGTCAGGCAATGGAAAAATCCGTAAAGCAAATTGTGAATGAGATAAAGTTAACAATAGAAGAAACTCCTCCAGAGCTTCTAGCTGATATTATGTCTAAAGGAATCCATCTTGCAGGAGGAGGCTCTTTGCTTAAAGGACTGGACTCTTTAATTGCAAAAGAGACAAAGATTCCTACAAAGGTCATTGATGATCCTTTGACAGCTGTTGTTAGGGGGGCAGGCATGGTTTTAGAAGATTTAGACAGCTTAAGGGAAATTTTAATAAAAACGGAAGAACTTGAACCTCCGAGATAAATCTTACCAATCATGGTCTCTAAAGAAGAAGTAAAACATATTGCAAAACTTGCTCGTTTAGGGTTAAGTGCGAAAGAAGTAAACAGTCTCAAAGAAGACCTTTCTTCTATTTTGGACTATTTTGGAGAATTAAATAAGTTGGACGTTTCGGGCGTTAATCCCACAAGTCATGTTGTTTTAACTGAAAACATAATGAGAGAGGACGAAGGAGAAAAAAAGTCTTCCGAGCTTGCAAGTAAACTGATTAAATCAGCTCCGCATCAAAAAGGGAATCATATCCAGGTAAAACCAATATTGTAGATATAACCTTAAACAGGGATAATTATGAAGCTTAATGAATTAACTATATCCGAAGCGCGTCAATCTCTGCTTAAAAAAGAATTTTCTGCTTTGGAATTAACCCAAGCGTTCTTAGATAGGATTAAAGAAAGAAATGGCAAGGTCAATGCGGTTTTAAGCTTATGCGAAGAAGAAGCTGTTTTAAAGGCAAAAGAAATTGATAAATTTATTTCTAAAAAAATTGAGCTTCCGGTTTTAGCCGGTATTCCCTGCCTGATTAAGGACAATATTTTAGTTAAAGGTGTGAAATGTACGGCCGGATCTAAAATTCTACAGAACTATATGGCTTGCTATGACGCCTCTGTTGTCAGAAAGCTCAAAAATCATGGAGCGATAATACTAGGCAAAGCCAATTTGGATGAATTTGCGATAGGATCTTCAGGAGAGCGTTCTGCTTTTGGAAAAACCTTAAATCCTCATGATCCTGAAAGAGTTCCAGGAGGTTCTTCTTCAGGGCCTGCGGCCGGACTCGCTGATAATCAATGTCTTTTTAGCTTGGGTTCTGACACGGGAGGGTCAATTCGATTGCCTGCTTCTTTTTGCGGAGTGGTAGGTTTTAAACCCACTTATGGAGCCGTGTCAAGATATGGTCTTATTGCGATGGCTTCCTCGCTTGATCAGATTGGACCTTTTGCTAAAAATATTGAAGACGCTAAAACGGTTTTTGAGGCGATAGTTGGTCCTGACAAAATGGATTCAACGAGTTGCAGGAAAGAAATTGAACATTTTTCCATTAAGGATCCAAAAGATTTAGTTCTTGGAGTGCCGAAGGAATATTTTAGTCTATCCAGGGAAAACAGCTCCGGAGAAGAGACAGGCCTTTCTCCTGAAATTGAAGGCAGATTAAGGGAATCTATTGAAAAACTTAGGAAGATTGGGATAAAGATAAAAGAGGTTTCTCTGCCCCATGTTCGTTATGCTTTAGCTGTTTACTATATTATTATGCCCTCGGAGGTTTCTGCAAACCTAGCAAGGTATGACGGTATGAAGTACGGCTATTCAGCTTCTGTCGGGGATAAAAGTGAAGTGAAGGATTTAATAGATGTTTATCTAAAAACAAGAAGCGAAGGGTTTGGAGAAGAAGTAAAACGCAGAATTATGCTTGGTACATATTCTTTGTCGGCGGGTTATCACGAAGCATATTATGTAAAAGCTCAAAAGGTGCGTACTTTAATAAAAGATGATTTTAAGAATGCTTTCAAAGAAGTTGATGCAATTTTGGCTCCCAGTTCTTCGATTTTGCCTTTTAAATTCGGTGAAAAAATGGAAAACCCTCTTTCTATGTATCTCTTAGATACTTTCATGATACCTGCCAATTTAACCGGACTTCCCGCTATTTCTGTCCCTGCGGGAAATATTAATAATCTCCCCGCGGGAATACAAATCATTGGTAAAGAATTTGAAGATTTTAAAATACTTGAGATAGCAAATATCTTTGAAAAACTTTAAATTTATGGAAAAGATAATTTTATCTCTTTCTTCAATAAATGTTCCCCCTTTACTTATACTGGGCTTGAAGTTTGTCTTTTTTGTATTAGGTGTAGTTCTTCTTGCAATGATTGCCTTTATTGTTTTAAGGACAAATTGGCTGAGATATCGCTATCTTGAAGATATAGTTGGATTTTTCAGCTATCGGCCCATGGGAATGGGCAAGCTGATTAAGCAATGGAACAAGATAATTGAAAGACTGGAATCGGGATCCGAGGACGAATACAAAGTTGCCATACTTGAAGCAGAAGAGATGCTGGACAATATTTTAAAAAGACTGAATTATCCAGGAGACACTTTGAAAGAAAGATTGGATAAATTATCACCGGTGACCATTTCTGATAAAAGAGGCGTTGAAGTTGCTTGCGAAACCCGCAATAAAATAGTTTATGATCCGAATTACAGATTATCTCTTGATGAAGCCAAAGAAACCTTGGATTATTTCGGACAAGCTTTAAAGGATTTGCAAGTTTTTTAAAAGTTTGTTATAATTCCTTTTGTAAAATAATTATATCGCGGGGTGGAGGAGTAGTACCTTGCGGGGCCCATAACCCCGAGACGCACGTGCAATTCGTGCCCCCGCAACAAGATTGCTTGTTACGAAATTTTTCAGTTCATTTTGGAACACTTACGATTAAAATTAGAAAATCATCCGAACTTTACTATCAGATTTTTGGTTTAATTGAAGGATTGGCCAAGGCACAAATAAGAAATAAATAATCTCAGGCCGGGGAGTAGATTGGTCTCTAAGGTCGTTTCATAAGCGATTAATGTGGGTTCGATTCCCGCCCCCGGTATATAAAATTGGGGGCGTAGCTTAGTTGGTTTAAAGCGCCACTTTGTCACAGTGGAGATCGTGGGTTCAAATCCCATCGTCCCCGCCACTATAAAAAAATCAGCAACATTGTTGCTTGTTTTTTATTGACCCGGAAATCTTAAAATGTTATAGTGAATTCTCATTTTAAGTTCTTTAATGTAAAAATATGAATTACCAAAAAGGAGGTATAAAAAATGAAAAGGGAGAGAACTTTAAAATTGGAATTGTTAAAGAGGGAGATAGAGAAATTTATTAATCACGTTGTTGCTATGGAGAATGCGTCTGAGAAAAAGTATAACAGTAGATTAAAGAATTCCTGGTCCCTCAATTCGCTGAGAGCTATGAATGTTTTTACGCAATTTAACAAGACTGACTATGATGATGAAGACCTTGGAAATGCGCTTACAGTTCTTGTGAGAGAAGGTAAACTGGATATAGTCGTATGCAAATCAAAAATATCTTTCTATCCCTTAGTCCATAAATGGTAATTTTTGAAAAAGCGGCAGGAAAAATCTGTCGCTTTTTTATTCTATTTGTGGAAAATAATCGGTTGATTTTAGTTTAGAATTAAGTTAAAATGGATATATAAGTATCTGTTTTTTATCTAATAACGCATACGAATATCGTATCAATTTGTAAATCATGGATTTTAAAAATATTGGAAAAGAAGCTGAAAAAGACCTAGAGAAAGCAAATGATTTGAAGGTCTTAAATGAAATTTTTCGTAAATACTTGGGTAAGAAAGGAGAAATTACTCGGATTTTTAGTTCCCTAAAGAAAATTTCGGCGGGTGAAAGAAAGAATATGGGTAAGCAAGCAAATTTATTGAAAGTTAAGATTGAAAAAGCAATAAAGGAAAAGGCAGAGGAAATTAAAAAGATTGCAAAATTAGAAAAGGTTAAAAAAGAAAGAATTGATATTACCAGACCCGGTTATAAATTGGAAATTGGTCATTTAAATCCATTAACTTTAGTGCAGAGAGAAATTGGAGAAATATTTCAATCGATGGGATTTTCAATTATTGAAGGTCCGGAAATTGAAACGGAATGGTATAACTTTGATGCTTTAAATATTCCGAAAGACCATCCGGCAAGAGATGTTTGGGATACTTTTTGGATTCGCCAGGATGACTTTAAGTCTAAAGAGAAGTTTTTATTGCGCACTCATACTTCTCCCATGCAGGCACACTATATGGAAAAACACCATCCTCCCTTCAAAATCATAGTTCCTGGAAAGTGTTTTCGTCATGAGGCAACGGATGCTTCCCATGAAATTCAATTTTACCAGCTTGAAGGATTAGTGGTTGATAAGAATATCTCTGCTGCTAACTTCAGGGCAATAATTGAAGAGTTTTTAAGAAAGTTTTTTAAAACAGACATCGAAATTCGTTTGAAGCCCGATTACTTTCCTTTTACCGAACCCAGCTTTGAAGTTAGTGTGAGGAGAAAAAAAGGAGATTGGATGGAGTTGATGGGAGCCGGTATGGTACATCCTAATGTCTTTAAAGCAGTTGGCTATACTCAAAGTCCTTCGGAAAGCGGGTGGCAGGGTTTTGCTTTCGGAGTAGGGATAGATAGATTAGCGATGGTAAAATACAAGATTGATGATATTAGGTTGTTTAACTCAGGAGACTTAAGATTTTTAAATCAATTTTAATATGAAGATCTCATATAATTGGCTGAAAGATTACATTAAAGGGAAAATGCCAGGACCGGAAAAAACGGCAGAGCTTTTGACTATGCACGCTTTTGAGGTAAAGAGTATTGAAAAAAGAGAAGATGATTGGTTGCTGGATATCGATATTACATTAAACAGAGCCTGTGATTGCTTGTCTTATCTTGGAATTGCCCGAGAAATTGCAGCAATAACAGGAAATATCTTCCAGGAGCCCGAAATTAATTTTGAAGAAAGCAAGGATTTAAAGACCAAAGACTTTATTAAATTAGATATTAAAAACTCATCAGATTGTCCTCGTTATGTCGCAGGAATAGTCTTTGGTGTAAATATAGAACCTTCTCCTCAATGGATTCAGCAAAGATTGAAAATTTGCGGTCTTCAGTCAATCAATAACATTGTTGATATGGCAAATTATGTGATGCTTGAAACGGGCCAGCCCCTGCACGCCTTTGATTTAGATAAAATCAAGGGGAAGATAATTGTAAGAAATGCAAAAAAGGGAGAAAAAATGGAAGCATTAGATGATAAAACCTATAGTCTGGATAAAGATATTCTTGTTATAGCTGACAAGGAAAACCCGATAGCAATTGCTGGTATAAAGGGGGGATATATTACGGGAATTGATTCTGAAACGAAAAATATACTTATTGAAGCAGCGAATTTTGACCAAAAACTTATACGTAAAGGATCTCAGAAATTAAAACTGAAAACAGATGCCTCGTGGCGCTTTGAAAACGGAATAGATCCGAATCTGGCTTTATTCGGTCAAAGGAGACTGCTTTTTTTGATACAAAAGATAGTTGGAGGAGATCCTGGCAGAGGATTGGTTGATTTTTATCCGAAGAAAGTCTTGCCAAAAGAAATTAAACTTGACTTGGGCTATCTTGAAAGATTGTTAGGAATAAAGATTCCAAAACGGAGGATTCTTGAAATATTAAAAGATTTAGGGTTTAAAGTTGATAAAAAAGAAATAAAGAAAAAACTTTTAGTTCAAGTTCCAACCAGAAGATTAGATGTTTCAATCCAGGAAGATTTAATAGAGGAGGTGGGCAGGATTTTTGGTTACCATAATATTCCTTCAGTTTTCCCCCAAACTTTTTTGATTCCGCCCGAAAGAAATGACAAGGTTTCGTGGCGCAGAATGTGCAAGGACATTTTAAAGGAAAGAGGGTTTACGGAAGTCTACAATTATTCTTTTATAGGCGATAAAGAAAAAGAGACATTTAAGCTTAAAAAGAAAGCTCTCTTGGAAATTCAAAATCCCATGAGTGTGTTTGACAAGTATTTGAGACCGAGCTTGATTCTCAGTCTGTTAAAAAATGCCAAAGAAAATCTGAAGAATTTCAATAGAATAAAAATCTTTGAATCAGGAAGAATATTTTTAAAATGTTACGGGGAGAAAACTCAAGAACCTTTTAAAGAGAAAGAAATGATAAGCGGACTTCTGGTAGAAAAAAAGGGCGGGAATGAGTTATTTTACGAACTAAAGGGATTAATAGAGTCATTGATTAATAAAATGGGAATAGGCAATATTTGGTATGACGGCTACAAAGCCACTCCTGAAAATAGCCAGATATCTCTATGGCATCCTCAAAAAAGCGCTGAGATTAAAATTGACAATCAAGAAGTTGGATTTATAGGGGAGATATATTCTGAAATTACAGAGGGATTAGGTATTAAAGAAAAAGTTTTTGTTTTTGATATTGATTTTGAAAAATTAATAGAATTGACCTCCGAAGAACATGAATATCGACCCATATCTTTTTATCCTGCAGCAGTAAGGGATTTAGCTATTCTGATTCCTCAAGAAATAAAAGTTGTTGAGGTTTTAAATAAGATAAATACGGCTGGCGGAAAATTAGTGAGAGATGTAGACCTTTTCGATATCTATGAGGGAGATGAGCTTCCCCGGGGCAAAAAGAATTTGGCTTTTCATATCGTATATCAGGCAGAAGACCATACTTTATCTGCAAAAGAGATAAATGAGGTTCATGATAAAATAGTTAAAGTTCTAGAGGAAGACCCAGGGTGGGAAGTGCGAAAATAAGAACCTCACCTTCGGTGAGAACCTCCTTAATTTGCGAAGCAAATTACAGTGAGCAAAGCGAACGGTTCCGATTCGTTAAGGAATAAATATATATTCTTGAATTAAGAACCTTAAAGAAGAGTAAAAATATATCCAATTAATCTTTAATCATCTTAATTGTCAGGTTTTTAGCATGAAAGACAAGAAGGTAATTAAAAAAACAAAGAAGCAAATGATTCCAAAAAAGAAGAATAATAAAAAGCAGGAGGAATATACAGCCAAAGATATTTATGTTTTGGAAGGGTTGGAGCCTGTGAGAAAAAGGCCTGGAATGTATATAGGGAGTACGGGATTGGATGGTCTGCATCATTTAATTTACGAATGCTGCGATAACTGCATTGATGAATTTATGGGAGGAAATGGCACTAAAATGACAGTTACCTTTCTTCCTGATAATCTTGTTAAAGTGATTGATGACGGGAGAGGTATTCCGGTTGAAAAACATCCGCAAACTAAAAAATCAGCACTAGAAACCGTAATGACTACTTTGCATGCAGGAGCCAAATTTGGAGGCAAGGCTTATCAGGTGGCCGGAGGGCTTCACGGTGTTGGGGTTTCTGTGGTCTGCGCCTTATCAAAGTATCTTAGGGCGGAAGTGTGCCGCGATGGTTTCAGATATTACCAGGAGTATTCTAAGGGCAAGCCAAAAGCCAAGATAAAGAAAATAGGCAAATGTCAAGAAAGAGGGACAACCATTATTTTTGAACCTGATCCTGAAATATTTAAGGAGATTAAATTTGAATTAAAAAGGATTTTAGATCATCTGCGCCAGCAAGCTTACCTAACCAAGGGAATTAGAATTAATATTGAAGATCGTAGAAATCCGGAGGCTAAAAATTACAGCTTCTACTTCGAAGGAGGCTTGAAGTCTTACATCAAGTATTTAACCCATAGGAGTAATGCTCGCCAAGAAAACATCTTTTATGCTTCAGGTGAAAACAATGACATTCTGGTTGAAGCTGCTTTCCAATATATAGAAGATAGGGAGTATCAGGAAGAGAGTTTTGCCAACAATATTTATACCACAGGTGGGGGTACGCATTTGACAGGATTAAGAACTGTTTTAACCAGAACCTTCAACGATTATGCAAGGAAAAATAACTTCTTAAAAGATTCGGATGAAAATTTAACCGGGGAAGATGTTAGGGAAGGATTCAACGGAGTAGTTTCCATAAAAATAAGAGAACCTCAATTTGAGGGCCAAACTAAAGCTAAGCTAGGAAATCCTGAAGTAAAAAATGCAGTAGAAACTGTAATCGGTGAACATTTGATTGATTTTCTGGAGAGAAGTCCTCAGGACGCTAAGGCAATTATTGAGAGCTGCATGCTTAGTCAAAAAGCAAGAAGAGCTGCAAAAGCTGCTCGTCAAACTGTTTTGAGAAAGGGAATTATGGAGGGACTTTCTTTACCCGGTAAATTAGCTGATTGCAGTTCCAGAAGACCTGAGGAATCAGAATTATATATAGTTGAAGGAGAATCGGCCGGAGGCTCTAGTCGTCAGGCAAGAAACCGTCGCTATCAGGCTATTCTGCCCTTGAGAGGCAAGATTTTAAATGTAGAGAGAGCAAGATTGGACAGAATATTATCTTCAAATGAAATCAAGTCCTTGATTATTGCCCTGGGAACGGCTATTGCTGACGATTTTGATTTGGAGAAGTTGAGATATCATAGAATAATAATTATGACGGATGCCGATGTTGATGGAGCTCATATTAGAACTTTGCTCTTAACATTCTTTTACCGTTATTTTAGACCGATAATTGAAAAGGGCTATCTTTACATTGCCCAACCTCCGCTGTATCGTATTCAGGCTGGAAAAAGAATAGAATATGCCTATACTGATGCCGATAAAGCTGAGATTATAGGTGATATGAAAAAAGAGAAGCAGAAAAGTAAAAAAGGTAAAAAAGAAAAATCTTTGCCTGACACTGGAGAAGAGGAGGAAAAGATTGTTTCAGGGATGAACATTCAACGCTATAAGGGTCTTGGTGAGATGAATCCTGCGCAATTATGGGAAACTACCATGAATCCTGAAAACAGAACATTGTTGCAAGTGACTCTCGAAAACACTATTCAAGCAGATCGAATTTTTGATACCTTAATGGGAGGAGAAGTAATGCCTAGAAAAAAGTTTATTCAAACCTATGCAAAAAAAGTTAAGAATCTTGATATATAGGAATTCAAAGATTGGCAATGTGAGAATTATTAAATTATTTTCTGTGAAGGGTTTGACATAATATTTCAAATTTGATATTATTTAGAAAGCCCTCTGGGGCTTTTTAAGAAAAATAACTTTATGAAAATTTCTCAAATTTCTACAAAAATAATTGTTTTTTTGAAAGAAGTTAAAACGGAAATGAAGAAAGTTAATTGGCCCACGAGGCAGGAAACTATAAGATATACTCTTATAGTGATTGGTGTTTCTGTTGTGGTTGCCGCTTTTTTAGGGAGTCTGGATCTTATTTTTACATTTTTGTTAAATAAATTTGTCCTATAATCTTTCCATTTATGATTGAAAAAGAAGATTCACAAAAGAGAAATTGGTATGTCCTTCATACTTATTCGGGATACGAAGACGCCGTTGCCAAAGCTTTAAAGCAAAGAGTTGAATCTTTGGGTATGGAAGATAAGATTTTTAATATTTTGGTGCCTAAAGAGAAAAAGATTAAGATAAAAAATGGAAAAAGAAAAGTGGTTGAAGAAAAGATTTATCCCGGTTATGTTTTAGTAGAGATGAACGTTACAGAGGATTCCTGGTATGTTGTCAGAAATACTCCTAATGTCACCGGTTTTGTGGGAGCTGGCACTACACCGGTTCCGGTTTCTTCAGGAGAGATAGAAATTTTAAAAAAGAGAGTAGGATCGGAGACTCCTCAGTACAAGATTGATGTAAAACCGGGCGAAACCGTTAAAATAATTGACGGGCCTTTTAAAGATTTTGACGGAAAGGTTTCTGAAATTGACGAAGAGCGAGGAAAAGTGAAGGTTATGGTTAATATGTTTGGAAGAGATACTGCTGTCGAGCTTGATTCTTTACAAATTAAGAAGATATAATATACTATGCGTGTTAACTACACAGCAGCTTATAAACATTGTTAGTTTGCATACAAATATTAATTATGAAAAAAATAGAAGCTATTGTAAAATTACAGATTCCTGCAGGAAAAGCTACTCCGGCTCCTCCGGTAGGTCCGGCTCTAGCGCAATATGGACTGAATATCTCCGAGTTTTGTCAGAAGTTTAACGACCTTACAAAGGATAAGGGTGGTTTTAAGATTCCTGTAGATATTATTATTTTTAAGAATCGGACATATGAGTTTAAATTAAAACAGCCTCCAGCTTCGGAACTTTTGAAAAAAGCAGCTGGAATAGAGAAAGGTTCTGGTCAACCGAACAAGAATAAAGTAGCTAAGATTACTAAAGCTCAGCTTAAAGAAGTTGCTCAGAAAAAGATATCTGATTTAAATACTGATGATATTGAAAAAGCGATGAAAATAATTGAGGGTACTGCTAAAAATATGGGCATTGAGATAAAGCCATAAATACAAGCATAGTTCTTTTATAAATATTTTATAAATAAAGGAGGTGAATTTGATGACGGTTCCAAATTGGGATGAAACTGCAATGGAAGTAGTAAAAGCGTATGAAAAAAGGTCGCATTGTATTTGGTTTAAAGTAGCGGCAGTTTTTTATAAGGGAGACAAGTTATTGTCAGTAGGATATAACGGTCCGCCGAAGGGAGAAGTTCATTGTGATGAGGTTGGATGCGCAAAAATGGTAGACGGAAAAAAATTGCCTGGCGGTTCGGGACTTTGCAGAGGAGCTCATGCAGAAGCAAACGGGATAACTAATGCTGCAGCAGAAGGAATTTGTTTAAAAGGCGCTCGGGTCTATTGCACCTATACTCCCTGTTATGATTGCGGAAAAATGTTAGCAAATCTAGGAATTACAGAGCTTATTTACAGAAAAGTATATGGAGACGAAGGAGATCCGAAGGTCTTTGAGTTATTTAAGCGACAAGGGATTACGATAAGGAAATTTAAATCTAGAAGAAAGGAGTTGAAAAAGAATGGGTAATGACAGATGGAAATCTTTAAGAAAGGATTTATTTAGGAATACGGAGTTATCAGTTAAATTAATTGCTATAACAAAACCAGTTGGAAGATATAAGAAAATATGCACTACAGAGACCCTGCCGGCTTTCACAGCAAGAGCAAGCCATGAAAGTGAAGGGACAGTCAAAGATGATAAAAGATTGAACGAAGATCTGATTAAATGGAAGCATACGACCCCGTTTCAAGCAGTTCAGTTTGTCTTTTACGTCAATGGGATTACTAAATCTCTTCAGAATCAATGGGTGCGGCATAAGATTGGGGTAGGATGGACTTTTCGGAGCACCAGATATATTTCAGCAAGTGAAAATAGCTTTGTTTATCCTACATATGATTACATTGACAATGAAGAAACTGTAAAAGAGCTTTTGTTTATAGACGAAGGAATGGCTAGAGAAGGAATAGAAACTTTTGACGCAAAGAGGAAATTGGGAGCCACAAAACAGGATAGCAGAAAGATCATGCCGGTGTTCTGGAATACTCCATGTTATTTCTACGTGAACGCTAGGGCTCTAAGACATCTCTTTTCACTGCGATTGCAAGAAGCGGCAGAATGGGAGATAAGAAGACTGCATAGAGCAATGTTAAAAATTGTAAAGAAGAAAACTCCGTCATTGTTTAAAGATTTTTCATGAAATTACAAAAGCCCTGTATAATTCATTATGAGTTATTACAGGGCTTTTAAATATCATAAAATATGATAATATAAAGTAAAAATGTGCAACCTTTTCAAAAAGAATTAAAAAAATAATAATCAAGAGATTATGAAAAAAGAAATTTCAAAGTTTATTGACCATACAAACATTAATCCAAAAGCATCAAAAAAAGATATTCAAAAAACCTGCAACGAAGCGAAGGAATACCATTTTCGTTCAGTATGTATTAATCCGGAATGGGTAAAAACTGCTTATCAAGAATTAAAAGACACTGACATAAAGATTGTTGTACTAATAGATCCTCCAATGGGTCTGAGTTCTCATGCCGAAAGAATTAAAGCATGCAAAAAGGCTAAAAAAGATGGTGCTAGCGAATTGGATATTGTTATGAATATTGTTGATTTAAAGTATGAAAGATTTGGTAAGGTTTTAAAAGACCTTAAGGAAGTTGCAAAGATTTTACCAACAAAGGTAATTATTGGTTCTGGATATCTTATAGACCAAGAGGTTGAGAAAGCTTCTCAAATTGTTAAGAAGTCAGGATCTTTTTGTGTTAAGACGGCAACTTTCAAAGATCCCTTAGAGCATGTTGAGTTGAAAGAGAAGGCAAAACATCTTAAGCTTATGAGAAAGGGGGCTCCCGGACTTGAAATAAAAGCATCATCCAAGATTAAAACTTTAAAAGATTTGAAAATGATGATAAAAGCTGGGGCTGATATTATAGGAACGAGTTCCGGAGTTAAGATAATGAAAGAAAAATAATCAAATAGTTTTTATTTCTTAATTAATCTTTTTCCAATTAATTATGAATTATTCTTCTGTAATTGGCCTAGAGATCCACGTAGAGCTTAAGACAAAATCAAAAATGTTTTGCTCTTGTCTTAATGATTCCAATGAAAAAACTGCAAATGTAAATGTGTGCCCAATATGTCTTGGGCATCCTGGAACTCTCCCTGTTATTAATAAAGAGGCTGTAAGAAAAGTAGTGAAGACGGGACTGGCATTAAACTGTCAGATTTCAGAACATTCAAAGTTTGACAGGAAAAACTATTTCTATCCCGATCTGCCAAAAGGATATCAGATATCCCAATACGATTTTCCTCTCTGTAAAAATGGGTTTTTAGAGATTGAAGGCAAGAGAATAAGGATAAATAGAATTCATTTGGAAGAAGATGTTGGCAGATTAATTCATGAGAAAGATAATTCACTAGTTGATTTTAATAGGGCTGGCGTTCCTCTTATGGAGTTGGTAACCGAACCTGATATTAAAGGAGCTGGAGAAGCGATAAAATTTGCTGAAGAATTTCAATTGATTTTAAGATATCTAGGGGTTTCTGATGCCGACATGGAAAAGGGACAAATGCGTGTCGAAGCAAATATTTCTGTTTCTTTAGAGAAGAGTAAAACACTAGGGACTAAGGTTGAGGTCAAAAATCTGAACTCTTTCAGAGCTGTAGAAAAAGCTATCGATTACGAAATCGAAAGGCAAATTAATATTTTAGAGTCCAAGAAAAAGGTGATTCAAGAAACTCGAGGGTGGTCTGAAAAAGAACTGAAGACGGTAAGCCAGAGGACAAAAGAAGAGGCGCACGATTACAGATATTTTCCCGAACCGGACTTGCCTCCTTTGCATCTGGATTCTCATTTTGTAAATGACATCAGGAAAGAGCTTCCGGAATTTCCTTTTAACAAGAGAATAAGGTTTAAGGATGAGTACCAGATAGATGAAAAACAAATTGAAAACTTTGTTTCGAATAAAGATTTGGGAGAATATTTTGAAAAGGTAGTTTCCGAATTGAGAGATTGGCTAAAGAATTATAGAACGGAAGAGAAAACAGAAGAACAAGATTATCCAAAATTGGTCAGGGTTGCTGCAAATTATATTTTAACCGACCTGCAGGGGCTTCTTAAAGGAATGTCGGTTGAGAGTGAGGATTTCTTAATTACTCCTGAAAACTTTGCTGAATTTATTACTTTGATTTACAAAGGTACTATTTCAAGTAAAATGGCAAAGTCAATTTTAAAGGAAATGTTCTTGAAAGGAAAAGACCCTTCTCACATTATAGAGAAGGAAGGATTGGTTTTAATCACCGACGAGTCGGAGTTAGAGAAGATTGTGAAAGATGTTCTAAAAGAAAATCCGAAACCGGCAGAAGATTATAGAAAAGGGAAAGAAACAGCTTTGCAATTTTTAATAGGTAAGGTTATGGCTCATACTAACAGTAAGGCTGATCCTGGTAAAGTGAGCAAGATTCTAAAAGAAACACTTTAACGGAAGATAGATTTAAAAAACCTTGATAAAGAAGGTTTTTTATTTTAGAAATTTTTGAGTAAGACTTTTTGCTTCTTTGTATTTTTCAACCCATTTTATTCTTTTATCTCTTTTAAACCAAGTCATTTGACGGTTTGAAAAATGTTCGCTATCCTTCTGCAAACTTTCAAGCATTTGATTGTAAGATATCTTTTTCTGAAGAAATTTTGCAATCCATCGGTATTCTAAACCGAATTCTTCTAATCTTTTCCATGAAACTCCCTGTTTTCGAAGTTTTTTTATTTCAGCCACCATCCCTTTATCAAATCTTCTTTTTAATCTCTTCTTAATGAGTTTTTTAATTTCTTCCTTTTCTTTTTTTATTCCTATTATTAAAACATCGCAATGGATGGGCGATTTTCTTAAGAGAGGAATAGGGCTTTTTGCTTTAGTGACAATTTCAATTGCCCTAATTAATCTTCTTTTGTTTTTCTTTTCAATTGTCTTTATCCTCTCTGGATCAAGTGTCTTCAATTGCTTTAGAAGTTCATCTACTGTTTTTTTCTCTAATTTTCTTCTTAGTTTCCAGTCGGGTTTTACTTCGGGAAAGATTAATCCGTCTACTAATGCTTGGATATAGAAGCCTGTTCCGCCGCAAATAACTGGCACTTTGTTTTTATGTAGAATCTTATTTATTGATTTGAGAGCTAAATTCTTATATTGAACTACGGTAAATCTTCTTTTAGGAGAGGCAATGCTCAGAAGATGATGGGGAATATTTCCCATTTCTTTTTTTGTTACCTTCCCGGTTCCTAAATCCATTTCTTTGTATACTTGTCTTGAATCCGCAGAGATAATTTCGCCTTTGAATTTTTGGGCAAGCCTTACAGCCATTTCTGATTTTCCAGAAGATGTTGGACCAAGTATCACAATTATTTTTGGTATTTCTTTATTTTTCATTTTGGATTTTCCCAAAAAGTCCCCATTCGCCTGCTTTAATAATTTTGACTTTTAAAAACTTTCCTAAATGTTTTTTTGAACCTTTAATTTTTACAGTCTTATAATTAAAGGATTTTCCTAGTAAATATCCTTTTTTCCAATTGGAAGGAAGCATTCTAATTTCTTTTCCAATGTGTCTTTTATTTTTCTCTAAAGCAGTTTGCTTTAGAATTTTAGTTAGAATTTTTTCTCTTTTCTCTTTTTCTTTTTTTGGAATATTATCTTGCATTTTTATTGATATTCCCGGCCTTGGGGAGTATTGAGAAATGTAAGCCATGTCAAATTTGATTTCTTTGAAAAGCTTAACGGTGTTTTCAAAATTTTTATTATTTTCTCCAGAGAAACCAACAATTACATCGGTGGATAAAGTAATATTGGGAATCTTTTTTCTAATCTTTTCAACTAATTTTCTATATTTTTCGACCGTATAGGAGCGATTCATTTTTTTCAAAATCTTATTATCTCCAGACTGCATCGGCAAGTTAAGATAGTCGGTTACTTTTTCACATTTATTCATTACTTCAATAAGTTCATTGGAAAAATCTTTTGGATGGGGAGAGGTAAATCTGATCCAAAAATCTCCGGGAATACCATTTGCCATTTCTAAAAGTTTTGGAAAATTAATTTTTAAATTTTCAGGAGATTTGTAACTGTTAACATTTTGGCCTAAAAGCCAGACCTCTTTTACTTCTTTCTTTAAAGATTCTTTTATTTCTTTTAAGATTTCTTTGTGGCTGCGGCATATTTCAGGGCCTCGGGTATAGGGGACAACACAGTAACTGCAAAAGTTATTACAACCGGTAGAAACAGGTATCAGACTGCAAAGATCGTTAAAGTTTTTCGCCTTAATTTTAAAATAGCCAATATTTTCTTTTCTTTTTGTTTGATCTGGATAGTGAAAATGTTTTTGTTTTTTTAAAAAAGATTGCCAATAGGGAAGGCTCTTAATTGATAAGATATAATCGAAATGTGATGCAAACTTTTTTAGATCTTTTTTCAAAATGCATCCCGTAAGTAAAGTTTTGGTATTTTGATTTTCTTTTCTAATTTTTCTAAAATCTTTTATCTTGCCATGAATCCTGTCTACTGCTGACTGTCTAACCGAACACATATTAAATACGATCAAACCAGCCCCCTCCATTTTTAAGGTTTCTTGATATCCAATATTCTCAAGCTTTTTTACAATCCTCTCACCATCATTTATATTCGCTTGACAACCAAATGTTTTAATGAAGTATTTTTTCATAAACTTTAAAGTGCCCTGGGTTACCTTTAGTTGCTTAAAAGATTTTTATCCAGGGCACTTTTTTTCTTCTGCTGAAAGCGAAACAGTTTTTAATTAATCTTAAATTCGAATCTTTCCTCATCTCCATTCTTTTTTCTTTCTTGCTTTTCATTTTTAAACTCCTTTACAAGTTTTTTCCATTTCGGCCACAAAATTTTAGTTTGATTTTTTACCCATTCAACTGTAGATTTTTCCTCGTCAGCTCCGGCTTTTATCATCAGTTTGAGTTCCTCGAGGTTGAAAGCAAAACCGTGAATTAACTGATACTCCAATCTGGAAAATATGCTCGAACTTACCCTTGACTGAAATGCGTTTCTAAAATCACCTATTTCTTTTTCGGGACCGTCTCTTGAATTGTAAAATATTCCCGTAAGGAGTTCTATTGCCCTTCTGTCAAGATGTTTTATAATCTCTTTTCTCGATTCGCTTCCTGTTCGCATTTTTCCTACTGAATCATTTGTTGTTTTCACTTCTCTCACCTCCTTTTTCAGCAGAATTTTAAAAGAACTTAAACTTATCTAATATTGTATTCTAGTGTATTTCTTCCTTCTTTTCAACCAAGAAAGCCCTTAAGTTCTCAAAAAACTCAACAAAGACCTGAAATGGCATATCTATTAAAGCGCTAAAGAAAACGGCCATCACGTTATATTTTTTCCATCTAACGGAAAGCCATTTTCCCATGCCCAGGAGAGGTAAAGAAAGTAAGTCGAGAAGAAAACCTGAAAAGGTTCCTTTTTCTGCGGTGACTTTTAACTCTTTTGCTCTTCCTCTTATTTTAACGCCCGTAAAGGCGATAAGGGAAATGAAGACAACAAATATTATATAGGAAAGAAAAGGAAAATTTGCCTTGTGAAGACCGTAGATTATCAAACCGAAGGAGAGGCAGAAGCTCGTAAGATAAAGAACGAATATGAGTATTCTTGAGATAAATCCTCTCTTCTTCGGAGGCTTGATCATATAGACGGGTTTTCTTTCGCTTTCATAAACGATTTTCACGGTTTCTAGAACTACCTGTCCTAGATTTTTCTTTTCTGGAGGGTGGATGGATGCAACAAGAAAAAACATTAAAAATGTTGGTCCCAGAATATCTACCCCTACAGCGAGAAAGTTAAATTGGCCGGTAACATATTTTGTAAAAGGTATTTCAACTGCAAGAAGAGAAAGAATGTTAGTCAAAAAGATAGATATTGTTGAATAAATAGCTGCTCTGCCTAATTTTGATTTAAGCGTTTTTACTCTTTCCTGATAAGCTTTTTTAATTAGGCTCTCCAGATTTTCAGGTTGAGAGATCTGTTCTTCAGCTGTCATGGGATTTTCAGAAATAATATCGTTTAAGATAAGGTATGGGGTATCGTATCTTTCACATATCTTGTAGAATTTTTCAGAGAAAGGATGGATAAAAGCTTTCTCTGTCTTTTCTTTTATCGAGTGAATCTTTTCTGTTATCTGCTTTAATCCTTCTCGAGGAAGATCAGGCCAGTTGGGATACCATTTTTTAAGCAGGTTGTATGTTATTAAAGCAGAATCAAGATTAAAGAGAGCTTGCTGAACCGCAATATATGTCTGGGTCTCAATTTCTTCCCGAGTCATCCCAATCTCTTCTTTCACCGTTATTCTCTCCAGTACCAAGTCTGTCATGTAGTTAATTAAGGCCTCTTCTTTAGAAGGAGGAGAAAGGATGTCTTCTATTTCGCAGGCAGCAATATCTAAAATCCAGTTTGAAAAGTGAGCTTTGCTCTTTTTCCCGTTTGAAGGTTGGGGACTGTCTTTGAGTATAAATATGTATTTGTCAAGTACCTTTTCAATTTCCTTGATTTTTGACTCTTCAATAGTGTCATTTGGGAAATGTCCTCCCTGAATCAGTTCGTAAACTAAGGGCTCAGCAATGGTTTGTGCGGAGCTTTTCTCGTCGGAAAAAGCATTATTTGACTGCAGCCTGTTTAAAAGTAATCTTCTTTTTAGTTTTCTCTCTATAGCAGTTTTCCTTAAAAGATGTTCTCCTCGATAATCTATCACCCCCCTTATTTTTTCGTAAAAAGAAGCTACCTTGCTGGCAACTTCGTCAACATGTATTGTGGGTACTTCTTCTCCCGGACGTTTAGTTTCGTACCAAAAACGATAGTCAGAGATTAAACGTTTGGTTTTTTGAGATAATTCCGGCATAAATGTTTAAAAACTTTTATTTCTTTTCTTCTGCCTCCTTTTTTATCTCTTTTAAGAATTTGTCAAGTTTTACCATTCCTATATCTCCCTTGCCTCTTTTCCTTATTCTAACTGATTTGTTTTTCATTTCCTTGTCTCCGACAACCAATAAATAGGGAATCTTTTGTATTTCTCCTTCTCTAATCTTTTTTGAGACGGTTTCATTTTCGTTTTTTACCTCAATCCGGTAACTAAATTCTGAGAAGTGTCTTGCAATTTTTTCTGCATATTCTCTATGAGAAGATCCTATGGGAATTATCCATATTTGAACGGGGGAAAGCCAGAAGGGAAAAGCGCCTGCGTAATGCTCTATTAGTACCCCTATAAATCTTTCTAACGATCCTAGTAACGCCCTGTGTATCATGAAGGGAGTGTGTTTTTTGCCATCAGAACCGTAATATTCCATGTTGAATCTTGAAGGCAGATTAAAATCAAACTGGATGGTCGATAACTGCCAAGGTCTTCCCAAGGAATCATTTACTTTAATGTCAATTTTAGGTCCGTAGAAAACGGCTCCTCCAACATCGTAAACAAAATCTTTGCATCCGATTTCTTTTAGAACGCTCTTTAATTCCTTTTCTGCCTTTTTCCAGTCTGCATCTTTGCCGATAAACTTGCTTTTGCTCTTTGGGTCGCGCACGCTAAGATTCATTTCCAACTTCTTAAATCCAAAGGTATTTAAGATATAGAAAGTTAACTTTAGGGCTTTGAGCAGTTCCTGATGCAGCTGTTCGGGCGTGCAGATTATATGAGCATCGTCTTGAGTAAATCCTCTTACTCTGGTTAGTCCGTGGAGTACTCCTGATTTCTCATATCTGTAAACGGTTCCCATTTCCGTCCATCGGACTGGAAGGTCTCTGTAGCTTCTTCTTTTGTTCTTATACATCTGAACATGCAAAGGGCAATTCATTGGTTTTAGCATATACTTTTCATCTTCTATGCCAAAAGAGTCATATAGGCTTTCTTTATAGAAATCAAGATGTCCTGAATGCTTCCATAGTTTTAGAGAAGCAATATGAGGAGTAAAAACAGGTTCATATCCTCTTTTTAAATAAGTGTTAAAAGCAAAATCCATCACAATCTTCCTTAGGAGTGCTCCTTTCGGAAGCCATAAAGGTAATCCTTGTCCCACCTCATCATCAAACATAAAGAGTTCAAGTTTCTGACCCAAGATTCTGTGGTCTCTTTTTTCTGCCTCTTCCTTGGTTCTTATATATCCTTGAAGTTCTTTTTTATCTTTAAATGCCAGGCCATAGATTCTTGTGAGCATAGGATTTTTTTCGTCGCCTTTCCAGTAAGCTCCGGCAATCTTAGTAAACTTAAAAGCGTCGAAGGGAATTTCTTTGGTTGATTTAAGGTGAGGCCCCTTGCATAAATCAACAAACTTGCCGCTTTCGTAAATAGTCACTTTCTTTTCTTTTAGCTCCTTAACGAGTTCCAGCTTATAAGGTTGGTCTTTAAATATTTTCCTTGCTTCAGTTTTAGAAATTATTCTTTTTTTAAATTTGAGATTTTCCTTTATTAATTCTTTTGCTTTCTTCTCTATTTTGATTAAGTCATCCGGGCTTAGGGTTTTTTTGAATTCAAAGTCATAATAAAAACCGTCTTTGATTGCAGGCCCTATGCCAAACTTAGTTTTTGGATAAAGTTCCTGGACTGCATAAGCCATAATATGGGCAAGTGAATGGCGAACGGTTTCCAAATTGCAATTGTTAGGTTTTTTCATATTCTTTATTAATTTTATGCCTCTATGATTTCTTCAATTTGATTTGCTATTATTTTGGGCATGTTATCTTTGCAATCAATTTTTCCGGTGACGAAAATAATTTTACCTTCTTTAAAAATAGCGGGATCCCTCTCAAGAATTGACGGGAAAACTACTACTTCGATTCTACCAGTAAGGTCTTCCATTTTCAAGAAGAGCATGGGTTTTCCGTTTTTTGTTATGATTTTTTTGAATCCTGTTATAATACCTCCAATTTTAGCTCTTTTCCCAATGCCGTTTCCATTGTTTAAAAGAGCATTGTTAATTTTAGCTATAGGGATTATATTGAATTGTCCCGGTTTTTGATATTTCGGGTTTAATATCTTTGCATATTTTTCTAAAGGATGACCTGAAACGTATAGGCCGAGCAGTTCTTTTTCCCATTCTAACTTTTCTGTTTTAGCAGCAGGAGGGGATGGGTCTAGTTTTAATTCAGAATTGAATTTTGTCTTATCAAAGAGTCCCTTTTGTCCGTTAATTTTTGTTTTGTGGCTTTCCCTTGCCCATTCTAAAAGCTTTTCAAGATTTTCTAAAAGCTGATTTCTTTCAGCTAAATTGTCAAAAGCGCCTGCTTTGATTGAGCTTTCCAAAGATTTCTTGTTTAAATCCTTGCAATGTATCCTTGAAATGAAATTTGCTATGGAATTGAATTTTCCATTTTCTTTTCTTTCTTTAACCACTGCTTCTACGACATTTTGCCCAACATTTTTAACTGCCAAGAGTCCGAAACGAATTCTGCCGATGGAGGGATTGCGGGAAATAATCTTCTTTATCTTAGAACCGCTCAGGGGGGCTAAATTCGGGACCACCGAGAAATTTCTGAAACTTTCATTAATATCGGGAGCTAAAACATCAATTTCCATTTTTTTACATTCTTCAATTAAAACCGAAATCCTGTCCGTATCATTTTTTTCGGAAGTTAAAAGGCATGCCATAAACTCTAAAGGGTAGTTGGCTTTGAGAAAGGCGGTTTGATAGGCAATAAGGGAATAGCAAACGCTATGAGACCTGTTAAACCCATAACGGGCAAAAGGCAAGACCCATTCCCAGATTTTTTGGGCGGTTCCTTTTTCAATGCCGTTTTTCAGCATTCCGTTTATCAACTTCGTCTTTTGAGAAACAAGAAGTGATTTGATTTTCTTTCCGACAGCCTTTCTTAAAATATCAGCTTCTCCCAGAGAAAATCCTCCAAGTTTCTGGGCTATCTGCATCAGCTGTTCTTGGAAAATGCAGATTCCTTGAGTTGATTCTAGAATTGGCTTGAGGTCCGGATGTAAGTATTCTATCTTTTCCTTTTTATTCTTTCTGTTGATGTATTTTGGAATAAACTTAATGGGGCCCGGTCTATAAAGAGCTACCATTGCAATAATGTCCTCAAACTGAGTCGGCTTTAACTGCTGAAGGTATCTTCTCACTCCCCCTGATTCTAATTGGAATATTCCCACGGTTTGGCCCACTTGAAGGAGTTTGTATGTCTTTTTATCGTCTATGGGAATATTTTCAATATCAATGCTTTTCTTGTGGATGGCATAGATCATCTTCAGGGTATCTTCAATGATTGTGAGATTCTTTAATCCCAAAATATCCATTTTTAGTAGGCCCAAATCTTCGACAGCATGCATTTCGTATTGCGTTATAACATCATTGTTGTTTTGGGTGGGACGCTGAAGGGGAACGATTTCGGAAAGAGGGTCCTTTGAAATAACGACTCCGCAGGCATGCGTTGAAGCATGGCGGGCGACTCCTTCCAGTTTTTTCCCAAGGCCGATTAATTTTTGAGCATTAGGATCCGTCTCGTAAAGCTGTTTGAAATCCTCTATTTCGGAAAGAGCTTGATTCAAGTTAAAATTGAAAGGAATCATTTTTGCCATTCTGTCGCAATAAATATATGGATAGCCCAAAACTCTTCCAACATCCCTTATAACTTGTCTTGCAGCCATTGTCCCAAAAGTAATAATTTGGGCTACTTTGTCTCTTCCGTACTTTTGAGCAACGTAATTTATTACTTCGTTTCTCCTGCGATCGGTAAAATCAAGATCTATATCAGGAAGTCCTGCTATTCTTTCCGGATTTAAAAAACGCTCAAAAAGGAGGTTGTGTTTTAAAGGGTCAACGTTAGTTATATTCAAGACGTAAGAAACTAGGGAACCTGCTGCAGAGCCGCGTCCGGGACCTACAACTATTCTGTTTTCTTTCGCCCAGTTAACAAAATCCTGGACTATCAGGAAATAAGAGGCAAATCCCGTTTGCTTAATTACTGAAAGCTCATACTCCAATCTTTCTTTTACTTTTTGTTCTGGTTTTGGATATTTTTTCTTTAAGCGTTCCAGACAAAGTTCTTTTAAGAAAATATCAGGGGTTTTTCCATTGGGCACTTCGAAATGTGGAAGTTTTGCTTTGCCAAGTTTAAATTCAAAGATGCATAATTCTTTTATTCTTTGGGTGTTTTCAATGGCTTCCGGAACATCTTTAAATGCGCTTATCATTTCTTCGGGGCTTTTTAGAGAAAAGTCGTCTTGCTTCATAGTTATTCTTTCAGAATCATTTATATCTGCTCCGGTATTGATAAGCATCAGGATGTCTTGAGCTTCAGAATCACCCGGTTTCAAATAGTGGCTGTCGTTCGTTGCAATCAGCGGAATATCCAGTTTTTTAGAAAAAGATATAAGGGCTTCATTAACCTTTCCCTGTTCTTTTATGTTCGGATGATGCTGTAATTCTAAATAAAAGCTGTCTTTACCGAATATATCTTTATACTTCAATGCCAGTTTTTCTGCTTCCCCTAGTTTGTTCTGCAAGATGAGCTGAGGTATTTTCCCCTGCAGGCATGCTGAAAAGCAGATTAATCCTTCACTATGCTTTTGGAGCAAATCTTCATCTATTCTTGGCCTGTAATAGAATCCTTTAAGATGAGATTCTGTGACGAGCTTAACTAAGTTTTTATAGCCGGTTTCATTCTTTGTCAAAAGTATTAAATGGTATCTCTTGTCATCAATGCCAGGTCTTTTGTCTTCCATTCCTTCATATGCGACGTACATTTCACACCCTATAATCGGCTTTATTCCTCTCTCTTTTGCTTTTTTGTAAAATTCAACTGCCCCGTAAAGAACGCCGTGGTCTGTTATGGCAACAGAATCCATGCCCAACTCTTTCACGTAATCCAAAAGATCGTTAATCTTTGAAAGACCGTCTAATAAGCTGTAATGCGAATGGACATGCAGATGGGTAAAGTTTTTTTTCATAAGAGATATTCCTCTGTTTATTTAACCTTCCTACAACAACTTATGGCACCAAAGGTGCCGTAAAGAAATCTTTTTTTGCTTGTTTTCTATAAAACCTTTTTTATTATCTTTTTATATTTTGCTCCTTTCAGAATAAGATCACCTCTTATTAAAGCATCCCTTAAGATAATAAGATTCGCAATACAAGCATTTGTTAGGTTTACCGAGTTTTGGATTGCAGCGGTCGACAAATCAAGATTTCCTTCTACGAATGCATCTGTTAAATCTATTCCTCCCTGTATGATGGTTTTGTTAAGATAAAGGTCTCCAATAATGGTTAGGTCGTCGTATTGAGAGTTTTTGATTATGATGTTCCTGAAATCTAAATCTCCAAAGATTTGGGCTTTTGACAAACTTAGAAAACCATTTACTTCCAATCCTTTAAAGCTTAGAGATCCGTTGATTTTACTTCCTACAAGGTTTATAATTTTTCCTGCTTTTGCAAAATTCATATTCAAGTTTCCGTTTATCGTTCCTTCACTGAAATAAAAAGTTTGCCTTATGTCTGCTCCTTTAAAATTCAAATTTCCATTAACGGTAATGCTTCCAAGGGAAATGGGTCCTGTGATAATTGAATTTTCCAGATCCAAACTGGCATTAATTTCTCTTTCTAAAAAGAAAAGTCCGGACAGTGTTTTCCCTCTGAAATCAGCAGGACGGTTGGACATCTCAGCCATTCTGATTTCATTTTTGATTTGTATTTGAGTTAAAGCTTTTTCCATAAACAGCTTATGTATTATTCTCTCATTATATCTAATAATTATTTTGTTTACAATATGCTAAAATTGACTTAATGAAGCCGAATTTTATTCAAGAGGAAAGGTTATGGAAAAAAGGATATAAAGTAACGGGAATAGATGAGTCGGGAAGAGGGCCGATTGCCGGGCCTGTAGTGGCTGGAGCAGTTATTGTGAATCCAAGGTTTAGAATGCGAAGTATGAGATTGAAATTTAGGACCAAAGATTTATTAATGGAAGTTAAAGATTCAAAACAGCTTTCGCCTCAAAAAAGAGAAAGGCTTTTCAAGATTGCCCTGGAGCATCCGGATATAGAATGGAAAGTAGCCAGGGTTTCACAAAAAGTGATTGATAAAATAAACATTCAGAATGCTTCAGAATTAGCAATGCTTCGGGCGGTCAAAAAACTTAAAACAAAGCAGAACTTTTTAATAATTGACGGCAATAGATTAAACTCTGAAAGATTAAAGTCTATGAATCATAAATTGATTGTGAAGGCTGACCAAAAAGTTTTTTCTTGCGCCTTGGCCAGCATCATGGCTAAAGTTATCAGAGACAGAATAATGGAAGGGTATCATAAGAAATATCCTTGTTATGGGTTTAACAAGCATAAAGGATATTTTACTAAACTGCATAAAAAAACACTCAAAAAGAATGGTGTTTCAGTTATCCACAGAAAGAGTTTTATGCCGATAAAAGAAATGATATAATGGTTGTAATAGGATAAAAATAAACAAAGTTTTTGTTATGTTTAATTTTTCTAGTTTGCGTCATTTTTTTAAAAAAAATAAAAAAGGTGCAAGTAATCCTGTAATAATTATTATAATAATAATAATTATTTTATTGTTATTACTAGCATCGCAGCAGAACACAATACTTCCACCTCCGCACCGTCCAACAACAACTCTGCCTACGGTGCTTCCGGTTGTACCGCCCTCGCTGCCATCGCCTCCTCCTCTGCCCCCTCAGCCCCCTTCACCCAGCCAGGACAATGAAGAACCGACAGCTTCTTTTTCCTGTGATCCATCAGATTGTTCTGCGTATGCTGGCTCGTCAGATCCAGCCCTTAGGTTAAGCAATAATTCTACAGATCAGGATGGCATAGATGATATTGCAACTTCTTCCTGGTACATAGGGGTTGGGGGTCATGAGTTAGTATGTTCGGGCCTTTGCGACTATTCTGTCCAGAGCCCTTCTTTAAGCTTCGGTGAATATGAGGTAAGGTTGATAGTAACGGATAAAGCAGGTGCCTCAGATGATTTTAAAAGAACTATAGTCATTAAAAAGGACGTTATAGCCGATTTTGATTGTTCTTTGAACGAAGGAGGTCTATGGCAGAACTGTTCTGATTTTAGAGGCGTCCAAAGAGAATATGCCTACTTCAAAGATACCTCGACTGTTTCTAAGGGTGCGGGATATATTTACTTTCGTATCTGGAGGATAGATGGAAAAACATTTGATTCGGGTGTTGGTGAAAACCCAGTACCTGTTTCCGGTGTGGAATTAACAAAACGTTTCAATACGATTGAATTGATTGCAGAAGATAATCTAGGAAGACAAGACAC
>CAZKKG010000001.1:6795-138260 GCA_964553275.1 uncultured Candidatus Saccharibacteria bacterium | reverse complement strand
GTTTTGCTGTTTCTGCGTTCCACGCTTAAAACTTTAATAGAATTATTAAGCTTATGAAAGATAATACGCATATTCCCCTTACGGATACGAAAAACATCATCTTTTCCTTTTAGTTTTTTTAGGTCTAAGTCTTGAAAATCTCTGTTGTTTATCTGAGAAAGAATCTTTTTAAGCTGTTGTCTTTCTTTAGAACTTAATTTATTTAACGCTTTCTTAATCTTATCCATATAGAATAATTATATACGCTTCAATAGTTCTTTGATATCAACTCCTCCTTTCTTTATTCTGGTAAAATCTATTACTTCCTCCCAGGGAGACTCCTCAATGGGAGAAATTCTAAATAATGGTTTAGATCTTTTAAAGACAATGAAAGAACGGCCCTTTTCAACCTTTTGGGCATATTCTTGCATATTCTCTCTTAAACTTTTGAGGTTTATAATATTATCCATAATTCTAAGTTAAACTTTAGTTTATCTTAAGTTTAACTTGTCTAAAGCCTCCTGTCAAGCACTATTGGAGGAATCCATTTTGTTCGCGCACGTTTCCATCCTAAATCCTGCAGAACTTCTCTTAATGTGCCCTTTTTAACAAGTTCTTCGAAAAAAATATCAACAATTTCTTCAAATCGACTTTTAGCCTCTTCGTAATTTTTCCCAGAGGTTGATAAATCTAAAGCAGGGGTATAAGCAATATATTTTTTATCTTCCCGAAGAATAGAAACAGGAAGTTTAATTTCTAACATAAGCTCTCTCATTAGAATATGACAAAATGAGAGAACAAGTCAAATCAGATAATCGTAATGATTTGTAAGATTTGGCTCTTTCTCATCCTGTCGAGGTTGAATCTCAACACTCTTTTATAAATGTTGTTTGTGGTAAAAACGGTGTTCTTGGATCTCATTAACTTTAGAATATAATCCTTCCTCATAGATAAAAAAATCAATTCGTGAACTGGAAGTACCCATTTATGGGTACTTCCAGTTTAAGTTACGTCAAAAATGATATTAAGTACCAAGTAAGAACTATTTTCTTTCTCCGCATAACTTTATAAAGTTTGTCAATAATATAATAATTTATAAAGTTTCCATTCTCCCCTCAAATTATTTTTCCCTATTAAAAACCGCCTTCGATAAAAAGCGGATTAAATAGAATTCTGGAAAATATTTCAATTTCTCAAGTATTTTCTGCTGCTCTGATTTTAGCGCCTCGAGTTTCATATTTCATCTTATCTATTTTTAACAATAGACAAATTAAATTTAAAGCTCTCTTTTGAAACTCACTGACCGGAATATCCTCTATTATCTTTTTTAATTCCTTCTTTCCATAAAATCTGACAATCCATTGCCAATGACTCCAATCTCCATAATTAATGGTATTGATAATAATTCTTTCTTTGTTTTCTCTAGGATCAATTTCGGAAAAACGGTAAGACCAAAGAAGGGGTTTAAAAGATTCGGGAAGCTTGGGTTTGGACATATTATGCCTTTGCTTTAATAACCTCGTCAATAATGCCGTATTTTTTGGCTTCGTCAGAGGAAAGATAAAAATCCCTGTCGGTGTCCTTTTCCACTTTTGAAAGAGACTGACCCGTATGTTTAGCCAGGATTTTATTCAGCTTATCTTTAATCTTAATAATCTGTCTTGCGGTAATCTCAATCTCTACCGCCTGGCCCGTTACTCCTCCCGCTACCTGATGCAAAAGAATTTCTGCGTTTGGCAGGGCAAATCTCTTGCCTTTGGCTCCTGCAGCTAAAAGGGTCGCTCCCATTGATGCTGCCATACCGACGCAAACGGTTGAGATAGGACAATTTACATACTGCATTGTGTCATAAATCGCAAGACCCGCAGTAACAGAGCCACCCGGAGAATTAACATACAATTGTATGTCTTTTTTGGAATCCTGAGAGGCGAGAAAGAGCAACTGGGCAATAACAGAATTTGCCACAACATCGTCTATGGGACCTGCAAGAAAAATTATCCTTTCTTTCAAAAGTCTGGAATAGATGTCATAGACCCTCTCCCCTCTTTGGGTTTTCTCAACAACTGTTGGTATAAGGTTCATAAGCTTTATTCTATTGCAGGCAGGATTCCAAGATTTGGAAAGCCTTTTCCTGCTTAATTACTTCTTTAGTATAACTTTTGAGGCGCTCCGGGTCAATGTCTTTCTCTTGTATTCCCTGTAAAGCATAGTCCTTGAGAATCTTCTCGATTTCTTCCTGTATTTCCTTGTCAGAAACCTCAATATTCTCTTTTTTTTGAATCTCCCTTAAGGCAAGAGAAGTTTTTACCTGCTTTTTAGCCGGCTCTTCAAAGGTTTTTAACATATCCTGTTCCGTTTTTTGAATCTTTTTAAGGTAGTCCTCAAAACTCATTTTAAGATTCCTGGAGACTTCTCCTTTGAGATTTTCCAAGAACTTCTTTTTCTGCTCTTCAATCAATATTTCGGGAATCTTTTCTATCTCAGTTTTCTCTGATATTTTTTCCAACATTTCCTGCCTCGTCTTTTGCTTTTCTTCAATTCTCTTTTCTTTAAGGAGCCCTGCTTTTAAAGCCTGCTTTAAAGCAGTTAAGTTCTCAAACTCCTGCTTTTGCTGTCCCGGAGCTTGATATATAGGGAGGGATATGCTTTTGGCAAAATCATCGTTTAATTCCGGCAATTCCATTTTCTGGACCGATTTCATTTTAACCCAGAACTTTAGATTTTCAGAAGAGTCGTCTTTTTGAAAAGAGAACTCTTTTTCTTGATTTGCTTTCATTCCGATTAAATTCTCTTCGAATCCTTTAATCAGTTTTCCCTCTCCGAGAATAAAGGCATCGTCAAAAGATTGGGAAGCGTCGTCTTCTGATTCTTTGCCTTCCAAATCCAATTGCTTGTATTTAATTTCAACCCAATCGCCTTTCTGGGAAACATCCTTTGCGGTAAACTTTGCTTTTGATTTCTGAATCCATTTTAAAGATTCTTCAACCTCCCTTTCCGAAACCTCGGGGTTTTCCCTTTTGACCTTCTTTGCAATCTCTTTGTATTCCGGCAGCTTTACTTCCGGCATTATGGAGAGAACAGCTTTGAATTCCAAAGGATTTCCGGGAGCAAGCTTTAATACCTGAACCTCGGGTCTTCCTAAAGCTTCGATCTTGTCTTCTGATTCTTTGACTGCCTTGAGGTACGTTTCTTTTACCGCATTCTCGGCAGCTTCGGCCAAAACCCCTTCCTTGCCGATACGGCCTTCAATAACGTCGGAAGGAACTTTCCCCTTGCGAAAGCCGGGAACTTCAATATCTTTACCCATCTTTAAAAGAGCTTCCTTGTAATACTTGTCAAACTCTTCGAAAGGAACTTCTATGTTAATTTCAGCTTTTGATTCCGGCAGTTTTTTAAGAGTAAATTTCATATATGTGTTTTAATTAAAAAGCAGGAACAGGGGAACAAAGATTACCGATACTTCCCCTATGAGCTTGATTAGAATGTTAAGCGAGGGACCTGCGGTGTCTTTCATGGGATCTCCAACGGTATCGCCAACCACCGCTGCCCTGTGAGCCTGAGAACCCCTCTCTTCAGACTCGTCCGACTCAATGTATTTTTTAGCATTATCCCAGGCGCCTCCGGCATTAGCCATCATTATTGCAAGCAAAAACCCTGAAACTAAAGCGCCTACTAAAAGGCCTCCGAGCATTTCCAGGCCAAAGACAAAACCGGTTAAAAGGGGAATGAAAATGACTAAAAACCCGGGCAAGATCATTTCTTTTAAGGCTCTCTTTGTGGTTAGGTCAACGCATTTTGAATAATCGGGCCTTGCTCTTCCTTCCATTAACCCTTTAATTTCCTTAAACTGCCTCCTTACTTCTTCCACTACCGAGAACGCTCCCTTGGAAACCGCTCTTATGGTAATGGCGCAGAACAGGAACGAAAGGGCTGCTCCCACAAAGATTCCTCCAATCACCCTTGGGTTTATGAGGTTAACCGTTTCTATGTTTGCTACTGCAAAAAATGTTGCAATCCAAGCCATTGCGGCAAGACCGGCAGACCCTATATCAAACCCTTTGCCCGTAGCAGCGGTTGTATTTCCTACCGAATCCAAAGCGTCCGTTCTCTGCCTCACCTCGGGAGGAAGTTTTGCCATTTCCGCTATACCCGCAGCATTGTCAACAATGGGTCCGTAGCAGTCAGAAGACAGGTTAATTCCCAAGACCGCTAAAATTCCAAGAGAGGACAGTGCAATTCCGTAAAGCCCCGCAAACTCAAAAGCCAATATCATGGCTGCTGCAATTCCCACTGCCGGAATAGCAACCGAAAACATTCCTTGCGAAAGCCCTTCAATTATATTAATGGAAGCGCCCCCCTTAGACGCTTTGACAATTTCCTGAACCGGCTTGTATTTATCGGAAGTGTAGTACTTGGTTGCCTCTCCGATTAGCACCCCCGCTAAAATTCCCGACAACACGGCCAAGAATAGCTTTACGCTTCCAAAGTTATAGCAGATAACCCAGGCAGAAACAACCATTAGAACGTTTGCCGCCGTCTGGCCCTTCATCATTGAATTTCTTACCCTCTCTGTCTGCTCTTGAAAATTAAAAGAATCCTTTTTTAAAGAAGATTCCTCGGGGATTTTAACCAAGAGATTTCCGATGATTGAAGATATGATTCCTGCCGAGGCGAGAAGAATTGGCAGGATCAATCCTTTTTCTCCAAAGATATATATTCCCAGAATAATACTGGCGCTGATAGCAGAAACATATGATTCAAAGAGGTCCGAACCTATGCCCGCAATGTCCCCTACGTTGTCTCCCACCGCATCTGCAATAACAGCGGGGTTTCGGAGATCGTCTTCCGGTATCCCTTTTTCAATCTTTCCCACAAGATCGGCGCCAACATCTGCTGATTTTGTATAGATTCCTCCCCCTACTCTCAAAAAGAGACCCACCAATGAAGCTCCGAAAGCATAGGCAACCAAAATATTGGGGTCCTTAAAGACGAGCCAAACGATTAAAAGCCCCAAAAGGCCGAATCCCACTACCGACATTCCCATTACCGAACCTGATTTGTAAGCTACCCCGAATGCTTTAGAAAGACTCGAGATGGCAGCATTACAGCACCTGCCATTAGCCTGAGTGGCTATCTTCATGCCAATATATCCGGTAAGGGCAGAAATAAAAGCACCGAAAAGGAATGTAGTCCCCGTAGCAAGACCGAAAAGAAAAGTTAAGATTAAAGCTAAAAAAATCAAGACGAATGCCAAAATCTCGAATTCTCTTCTTAAAAACGCTTTTGCTCCTTCGGCAATATATCCGGAAATAGTCTGGATTCTCTTTGAACCCGGAGAGATTTTCTTAACTTGGTTTGCTAAATAAAAAGAGAAGAATATAGCGCAAAGGGAAACAACAAGTGAAAGGTATATCATATTTTTAGAACAAAAATGAGAAATTAAAGTTTAAAACGAATTTTTAATTCAAATCAGCTCTTACTTTTTATCTTCTTTGTCCTCTTCTTCAGGTTCAGAAGTTTTGGATTCAGAAGATTTAGAACTTTTGGCCTTTGCGTCTTTCTTTAAAGATTTCTTTTTTGCTTTCTTTTTTTTATCTTTTTCTTTAGGTTTTTTCTTGCTTTCATCTTTCTTTTCTTCTCCTGCTTCGGGTTCTCGCTTCAAATCTTCCGTTTTTCCGCCTTCAGGTCCCCTAACGTCAATCTTCCATCCCGTCAGCTTTGCAGCCAATCTTACGTTCTGGCCTTCCTTGCCGATAGCTAACGAAATCTGGTCTTCTGGCACAATTGCCAATGCCTTGTTTTTGGGCATAATTTTAACTTCTAAAACTTTGGCTGGGGAAAGGGCATTTGCAACATATTGGTCAGGTTCTGCTGCATATTCAATGGCATCAATCTTTTCTCCTCCAAGCTCGTTTATAACGGCCGAGATTCTGGTGCCTTTCTGTCCGACCAAGCTTCCAATAGGATCAACTCCTTCCTGCTCTGAAGAAACCGCTATTTTGGTTCTGGAGCCCGCTTCCCTTGCAATGGATTTAATTTCAATAGAGCCTGCCAATATCTCGGGAACCTCGAGCTCAAAAAGCTTTGAAATGAATTTAGGATAGGCGCGGGAAACAAAGATTAAAGGACCTCTTGAGTTTTCTTCCACTTTTAAGATGTACAGCTTTAATCTCTGGCCCGGTCTGTAGAATTCTCCGGGAATCTGTTCTTCTTTGGTTAAAACAGCTAAGGTCTTGCCTATATCAAAATACATATTTCTTCCTTCTATTCTCTGGATAATCCCCGATATGATTTCACCCTCCTTTTCTTTGTATTCCTCAAAGATGCTTTCTTTTTCCGCTTCCCTTATCTTCTGCAAGATAACCTGCTTTGCTGTCTGAGCTGCAATTCTCCCGTAATCGCCTTGACTTTCTAAGGGTTGGATTAAATCCTCTCCTGCTTTTATCTTCGATTCTGTTTTTTTGGCTTCTTTGAGCATAATATGCTTTTCCGGATTAAACTTAACTTTATCGTCAATAGGCTCTATTTTCTTTTCCTTAAGATCCTCTATTTCCTCTTCAGAATAGACCATGGAATCATCAAGAACCTGCATTACGCGCCAAAACTTAACTCCGCCCGTTTCAGGGGCAAGTTTGGCTTTAATAATCTGGCCTTTCTTCCCATAATCTTTCTTGTAAGCTGCGGCAATTGCAGATTCTATTGTTTCAATAACTCTTTCTTGAGAAATCCCTTTCTCTTCTGCAATCTGAGCAATGGCTGAGGTAAAAGTTTTTAAATCCATGTTGTATCGTCAAATTTCAACATAAAATTCCATGAAATAACTTGGAATTTATCTTTTGAAACCTGGTATTAGTTTAAAAAAGATTGCCCGTTTTCCAACGGACATTTTAAAAATCATTTTCTGTAATGTTCCAACTGTCTTTAATTTTATTATACTCCCGAATATATGTCAAGGATTTAATATTCTAGGCATTAACAACTTCTTTTCTGTATTCTACAATATGTACATAAATCGTACATATTCTGAAACATAAAAAAGATACTGCCGGAACTAAATAAGTTGCCTTATTTTAAAACCTCAAATCTTAGTACACCTTGTTGAAGCCTGGCTTCAACAAGCTTTTTATTGGTATTGATTGTAGATAAAATTAAAACAGAGGCCATGGTCCCTGTTTTAAGGCAAATTTATTTAATAAAGCCTTTTCATAAATCCGCGCATATCGTTTGTCATCTCTTTAGTAACCTCTCTTGAGTGCGTCCAAGCTATTGATTAGGAAACATTGGAAACGAAATAAAAAGGAGGGAGAAGAAAATCTTTAGATTTCAGAAGAGAAAATTAATGAGATAATTTTCAAATCTGAAAAGATTTCTTCCGATTCTCCTTTATATCGTAACCTTTAGCTACGATTTGTTTGAGAAGAAGGGGGGAAAGGTTCTTGTTCTGCCTTTGCTTTGCAAAAATTGCAAAGGAAGTGCAATTACCCCTTTAGGAAGCAAAAATGCTTCAACCCTGCCTTCTTCTCTTTTCCCCATTACTCACTCAAAGTTTCTTTGAGAAACTCCTTAATATAGAGTTTCCAAAATTCTTTCAGCTCGTCTTGAGGAATCCCTGTCTCTTTGGATAAATTACCTAGCTCTCTTTTAAGATTCGGTCCGAGATGGATACCTTCTTTCTGTATCCTATATTTCAAGATAGCCAAAGCAATCTCTCCCTTTCTGACATCACTTATTTCATCCCGAGGCATTTTTTTCACCTCCTTTCAAGTGTTTATTGAAAAACTCTTGAATCCTCCAGTTTTACCAATCTGAGTAAGCCATTGAAACCATACAATCGTGATCAGTATTTGTTCTCTTGATGCCAATTTTATGTTCTATTTTTCTACCATCAGTCAAATATACTAAACAAATCAAAACCACTCCGGGAATTATGTATAATAACATTTTTCCTGCCTCCTTTTTAATATACTTTGAAAAGAAATTCCTCTCTTTTCGTCTGTATTATACCAAATTAACGGAGTTTGTCAAGCGATTTGGAGCCAATATTTGCAGAAAACAAAAAGAGGCTCTCGCCTCTTTAGTAATCTATGGAATCTTAACCTCGACGTTCCTATTGCTGATTTAAGCTCCTTGATAAGTTTCTCCTTCTATCCTTTCTTCCTTGTAATCCTCTTTCCGTATATCCCTTAGTTTTTCATAAAGTAAAAAAATAAAAACATTAAGGACTAATGCTGTTGGAATTAGCATTAAATAGGCAATCAGATTTTTAACGACCATATCACTTTTAAGAAGAGGGCTTGTAATAAAACTAACCAATCCGCCAATTATCGTTAATCCCATCAGTCTAACAAAGACTTCCCATGCTTTTCCTTTTACCAATTCCTTGCTTCTTGATAAAGCTTTAACCCCCCTAACGTTTTCTGATAAAAGAACGGGGGTAGCTAAAGAAAACCAAACCCAAAAAATAAAACCGGGAATTACAAGAAAGAGAAATCCAGCGGAAACAGCCAAATTGACCAATAAAGAAATCCAGTATGCAGGTAAAATCTTAGGAAAAGTTTTTCTTAGAGCTTCAAAAACGCCTACATCTCTATTTCTCTCTTTGGCAACATAAAGAATAGCAAGCGTCGGCCATATGACAACAATAGCGACAAGCATAAGAAGGATGATAAGAAACGCCCACTTAAATCCTGAAACGGCAAAAAGTGCCGTTAATAAACTCGCCCCGATAGCAAGAAGAACAATAATTATACTTATTCCTATTGTTGGAATAAGTATAATTCCTAAATAAATCCAAAATCTTTCTTTAACTATTCCCAAGCTTTCTTTCAAAAGCTTGAAAAACCCGGGCAATTGAACAGGCTTTTGATTAATGTTGGAAGCTAATTCCTGTGTTTCCATAAAATTGTTTTTATTAATATTAGCTTACTTTAGGACTTAGAAGATTATACCAAAAAAAAGATAAAAGATAAAAGAAGTATTAAGAAGTGTTAAGGTAAAAAACTCTTCTTTTTTGTCAGTTTGCATATGAGTAGGTTAAGAAAGTTTCCTGACTATTGACAACCCTTTATAATGTGATATTATTATAGTATCACTACGAAAGAGACCCTTATGTGGCTGTCCACATCGGGGGCTTTTTCTTTTAGGGTTCTTTCTTCTCTAGTATAGCCTTTTTATCGTTTAAATACACAATCGGCACATCTGTCCTTTTTAAAAGAATCGAGCACTTTTCTTTACCTGCCGGCGACAAAATCGACTTTATTTTATTTTTCTCTTTCAGAAACTGTCTGGAAGGTGATGTCCGCTTCATTTATAAGCTAAAACACTTAAAAACAATTTCAAATCTAAAACATATTAACTTTGGTGGACCGAAAGGGACTCGAACCCTTATCTTTGCAATGCGAATGCAATACTCTTCCTTTGAGCTATCGGCCCAGAAAGCCTTCTCTCAAACTGTTTTCTTAGCATTAACCCTTGTCATTTTGCAAATCTTATTGTCTGTGGATAATTGCTCTTGACAATAATTTTGTATATTATAAGGTGATAGTGTAAGCTATAGGCTTACCTGATTTTGATCAAAATCCGCTTTCAAGCGGGTTTTTGATTTCTATCTTCTAAATCTGCTCATATTCAATCTATACTCTAAATCCTCTGCGTACAGGATACTGCTAACAATTCCTCTGGATTTTGCATCGTACAATTCTTTGCCAATGTGCCCTCTTGCTCCAAAAACAATAGATTTTTTATTATATTTCTCCTTTAAATATTCAAGCAGATAGCCAAAATCACCATCTCCCGAAAACAAAATTATTTTATCGTAATTGTCAGATTCTTTTATTAAATCAACGGAGATTTCAACATCGAAATTACATTTTTTAAGAAAACCTGTTTTGTAATTTTTGTCAGGGATATACTTTACCCTTTTGGTAATAACTTCCGAGTTGTTCATTCTGGCTTTTCCCAAAACCATGGACGACCATAAACTTAGGGTTTTTGACTTTTCTTTCGGCCCAAGATCGGAACCATAGTAGAATCTTCGCAAGAATCTTTTCCCTTGAGCAAAACACTTAACTAAACCTCCTAGTTGTTTAATTCCTATTTTCCATCCTAAACTTTCTTCCCATTTCTGGACATTACCAAAATCAATGATAACTATATTTCTATTTTGAGTTTTATTAAGATCCTCTAAAATTCGATTTATCTCATCTCTTTTCATATTATTCATTAAATTGTAGATTAGAATGTTCCACGTGAAACATTGGCAAAAAAACAGTCGGAGTGCCGGGATTCGAACCCGGGCTAAATTCACCCGAGGAACTCGTGCTACCATTACACCACACTCCGTTGATATCTCAGAAAATAGTTAATAGAAAATGAAAAATAGTTTACCAATTTCTAATTTTCAACAACCAACTTCTAATTTTAACTTACCCAATACTTCTTTTTCGTCATAAAGTCCATTTTCATTTCAACTTCTTGGGTCTCTTTCCGGGATTTTTCAGCAAGATCTTTTAATTCTTCGTCCTTTAGCTTGCCCAAGCGTTCAATTTCTTTTGTTAGGACATCTTTTTTATTCTTCTTGGGATAGGATAAAACATGTCCTAACAAAATGTCCAGAACTTGTCCTATCTTAGAACAAGGGAAAATCTTTAATATATCCATAACGTCACTGCCTGAAACTGCCAACATTTTAACGGAGATAGGATCGTGAGAAGTTTTTTCAATCAAATACTTTAAATGTCTTAATTTGTACGGTTCTGCTTTGGGACATCCGGATCCAATCCTGTCACAGTATCTAACTTGAAGCAGCTCTTCTATGTTTTCATAGCCTACATTGCGAACCAGCCTTCTTACCGAAGACTCTGAAACCTCATCCACGTTATAGTAAAATAGGTGATACCTCACCAAAGTTACTACTTTCTTAATGTCTTTTCCTGAAAACTTAAGCCTTCTTAAAATATCCCTGGTCATCTTAGCTCCTTCTATCTCATGGCCGTAAAAGGTAGCATCAATCCCTTCTCCTTCTTTAGTTCTTGGCTTGGCAATATCATGAAGAAGAGCAGCCAATCTTACATATTTGTTGTATCCCTTCTCTGATGCATAACCCAAGCACCTTAAGTTATGGTCGTAGATTTCATAAGTATGGTGCTTATTCTGACTTACACCATACCCTTCTTCAAGCTCGGGGATAACATGCTTGAGAAGGTCTAATTCTCTTAAAAGTTCAATTCCTTGCTTGGCCCTTTCTGACATTATGATTTTCATTAACTCGTCTCTGATTCTTTCCTTGGAAATAACGGAAAGAAGGTGAGCATTCTCTTTAATAGCTTTCTTTGTCTTCTCTTCAATTTTCCATCCTGCCCCTAAGGTTGAAGCAAATCTTACCGCCCTCATCATCCTTAAGGCATCTTCTGAAAACCTGTCTTTTGCCTTTCCTACGGCTCTAATGGTTTTGCTTTTAAGGTCTTTTCGGCCTTCGAAAAGATCAATAATATCAATTTTCATTTTTTCTTCCGGATAGGTTCCTCCTGCTCCCTTTCCATAAATTTGGCCTAAGGGCTGAGGTTCCATTGAAGAAATGAATCTTATTCCCAAAGCCATAGCATTTACGGTAAAATCGCGCCTTTTTAAGTCCTCTTCTATGCTTTTCGCCCATTTTATCTCATCAGGATGCCTTTTGTCGGTATATCTTGATTCAATTCTGTAGGGGGTGACTTCCGCTTCAAAGAAATCGTCTTTTGTTTTTTTAATCCGAACCGTTACCGTTCCAAAATCATTATTTGCATAGTTTTCCGGAAAGATCTTCTCTATTTCCTTTGGTTCAGCCAAAGTGGCAACGTCCCAATCATTGGGCTCTTTCCCGTTAAAAAGATCTCGAACGCAACCTCCGACAATAAAGGATTCAAAACCGTTCTTTTCAAGTTCTGAAATGATAAATTTTACTTCTTTTGGAATATTCATATTTATTTTCCTCATTATATCCCGTATTTTGTTTTTTTCCAAATATCTGGTAAAATCATAAGAGCAAAGAGTTTTTTCAAGAAGTTCCACGTGGAACATAAATCAAATATCTGCCCTCGTGGTGTAATGGATAACATAACGGGCTTCGGACTCGTAGATCTCCGTTCGAGTCGGAGCGAGGGCACCAATAAAATTCATAAGAAGATTTTTTAATTCTTTTATTTAAATATTTAAAATTCCGTGATATAATTAATCAACATGAAAAAAACAATCTTAGCGGGTTTTGCAATGCTTTTTCTTCTTATGGTTCCCTTTTTAATCCATGCTGAAGGCCTGGTGCCTTGCGGAGGAGAAGGACAACCAGAGTGCACTTTGTGCCATCTCTTTGTTATGTTCAACAACATTGTAAAGCTTGTGATGATTAATATAGTACCGCCCTTAGCGGCGCTCATGCTTTTATTCGGAGGCGTGCTGTACTATCTCGGAGGAATAAGTCCTGCGGCATTAAGGCGCGCAAATACGACCATTACTTCGGTGGTTATCGGATTGATTATCATCTACTGTGCATGGATAATAATAGATGCACTTTTAGTTGGAAGCGGAATCGTGAAGACGCAAACAGACAGTCCTTTGTATAAATGGTGGGAAATTGAATGCGAAACTTCTGGCAGTAGCGGACAACCAGGACCAGAACAAAACACAACCTCCGGCACTGCTGATACAGGTCAGGATAGTGTTAAAGTATCGTCTGAATGTGATTCGGGATACGAAGCTACGGGAGGAAGTTGTGAACCGGGAGAAAATAGTGAAGTATCTAGTGAAGGAATTACTAGTGATGGAAAGGGATATTATTGCGACTTTGAGGCTATAGACCCGGATGGAGTTTCTGCTAATGGTGAAACAACAGTTGATTGTATTGAGGAGGAAGAAGAAACATACTCCGACCCAAACACTTCTGGCGACTTAGTAACAAAAACTAAAGAATGTGAAGAGTTAGACGAAATAGCTACAGGCGGAGAATGCACCCCGGTAGATGAAAGCAAGACGCTTGTTACTAGCCAGGGAATTAGCGATGATGGTAAAGGATATACTTGTACCTTTAGAGGAAAAAGCGAAAACGTAAACTTGAACACTTTCTACCCTCCTGAAGTTAATATAAGCGTTGACTGCATACCAGATCCTGATTATGTTCCTCCTGAAGACGACGGAACAGAAACTTATGAAAAAACTTATTCCGATACAAACACTTTCGGCATTCCATTAAAGGAAACTCTTGAATGCGAAGATACGGACCAAATAGCCACGGGCGGCGAATGCATTCCCGGAGAGAATACAACGCTGACGGGAGGAAATGAATTAAGCAACGTTAGTGAAGGGTGGTATTGCGAATTTACGGGAGATTATAATTCAGGCGGATCACAATATAGCGGATTTAATTACCCTCCCATAGGCACCATAAAAGTCTATTGTGAAACAGAAACTACAGCAGAAAGCAATCTCATTGTTACTCCAATAAGATCTACTGACGATTTTGTGGCGAATGAAGTAAATTCCGTTCCCGAAAGCCAAGGCATAATCGGAGATGATGTTTACTTGGTTGTTCCTCAAGAAGATACTACAATACCAGCCACTATTACCTTGGCCTATACCGACAGCCAAATTGCCGGTTTGGATGAAGACACTTTGGCTATTTATCACTACGATGAAATTCTTTCCCGCTGGGTGGGACTGCCAAGTGCCGTAGATACGGTAAATAACACAGTGACTGCTAGTACCAGTCATTTTTCTATTTTTGCCATTATGGGAAATAAAACAACAGCAACGGATTGCGAATGTACCTCCGGACCGTGCTGCGATGGATGCCATTATCATCCCAAAATTCAAGCTTGCGAATATGAAGCCGACTATCTCTGGAGCTGCAGCGGTGATTTTCCGTCTACCGATCCTTCTGATAACTGCGGAAACAGTGTTGTGGTGCAGACCAGGCTCAAATATCAATTTTGTTCCGGAGAGAGTGCAAGCTGTACCGGCTTATGGACGGATTGGGGAAACTGGTCGAATAAAAAAACATATAAATCATGCGACTCGACAGAATACTGCGTATCAGGCGCTGGAGCATGTGAATACAGCTCCTTCTGTGCATCTTCCCTGTGTGAATGTATAAACGGTGCATGCTGCGACGGATGTTACTTCTTGGATACCAATCAAAAATGCGATGCTGAAATAGAAACGGATTATGGCTGTCCCTGGGGAACAGATTGCGGAGATGATCTCGGAATAAGAGCTCGGAAAAAGGATAGATATTGCTCCGGGAGTTCAGGGTATTGCAATGGTGAATGGGGAGATTGGGGACTTTGGTCCAACTGGGAAGTTGAAAAATCCTGCAATAATACAGATATTTGCTCGGCAAAAGACAAATCCTGCCTCACAACCCAATTCTGTGAACCCAACAACGATTGCGACTGCGCCTACGGTGATTGCTGTGAAGATAATTGCTATTATTCCGACAGCAACGAGATTTGCGACTTTGATTACAAGGAAGGATACGGCTGTCCTTGGGGAGTAGATCCCGGAAGCGATGTTGGCGTTAGATATCACTTTAAAAACCAGTACTGTTCCGGCGATAGCGCCGAATGTACCGGATCATGGGACGATTGGGATGAAGGGTCTGAATGGAAAGTTGAAGAAAGCTGCAGCCTTAACCAATTTTGCGATGCTGGCAGTTCAAGTTGTGAAAATGTTTTCCCGGAAGGCTGCGAGTGTACTGACGAAGACGATTGCTGCAGCGATGGATGTTGTTATGATTCTGATGGAACAGTATGTTTAGTCGGAGCCTATTTTACCAACCAATGCATATCCTGCGAGTGGGACAACGAGGGCGAATGCAGTTATACATCGAACGGAAGCTTTATTAGACCAATTAAAACTTGCAATAATAAAGAGTGTTCTAGCGTAGGTTATGAAGAAAAACCCAACAGCTGCGTATGCGTAAGAGAGACTGACGGAGAAGCGTGCGGCGAGCTTACCGCCACCTGTAAACACAGTACGATTTATTGTCCTAACTGTCCCAATAATTACTGCAAAAAAACACTTAAATATGCTTGCATTGATGGAGAATGCAACATGTCAAGCACCTTGTGGGGAGAATGCTGCAATCCCGATACACCGAAGGAATGTGAACCCGGAACAGCCTGCTGCACAGATGAAGGATATTATGAAGAATACGCAAAAATCTGCCAAGAATATGATTGGAGCGAATGTACGGGCGGAGAATATACCAGCGAGTGCGATAATATGAAAATTGGAAGCCAGAGCATGAAAACAATGGCTTGTGATGAACAGGGAAACTGCAATATTTCCTCATGGGACATATATCGGGACTGTGTAATTACCAGAAATACTTATGGCATTCCTTGTGACGAAGGGGCGGGTTATTGCGAGAACGGACAATGCGAGCACTATTCTGATATGGTATGTACTCCCGGGACTTCCTGCTGCGACCCTGACGGACAATACAAGCCCGAAGGAACCCGATGTTTTACCGATTATTCCTGGGGAACATGCATCACTGACTGGGATCAGGCCAGTGACTGCCAGGAAAGCATAACCGGTACGCAATATAAAAATCATAAGGTATGCGACGCTTTTGGCTCTTGTTCTGTTGACGATAAAGAAACAACAACTTGCACTGATACCCAAGATACGGATGGCGATGAATGTGGTTCGGCTATGTTATATTCACAACATTGTAAAGATGGAAAATGCGTAAAAGACGAATCGTCTTTTGGAGGCGAGTGCGACCCTTTCTCTACCTGCTGTACTACTGACGGAGATTATGAATCTGAAGGAGCAAGATGTGAAACTGACATTTCCTGGAGTTCTTGCTCTGACTGTGATTATCATGGAAGTTGCGATGAAAAAGCAGATGGGACTAAAAAGAAATATCATACAAGTTGCGATGGTTCCGGCCTCTGCACCCTTTTAGATGTAGAAGAAAATGATTGCACTTGCACAAGGAATACTAACGGCAACAAATGCTCGGCAACTTCGGGAAAAGATTGCTATTGTTCTGCCAGTAAGTGCTACTGTCCGGGAGGACACTAAAGATATCTATTTTATGTATAAAAAAAATACAATTTTACTCGTTTCAATATCCATTGCCCTTATTCTCTTTATATCCTCTTTTATTTTTTATATTATTAAAAACAAAAGCACTTCCCCGCCTTCTGCAGAAGTTTTAAGCGATTCTTTTATCAAGAATATGCCTCAGTCGGAGAAAGTCATTGAGGGAAAAATCCAAGGGATACATTACGAAGTCATGAGAGAAAGCTCAGTTAACCACCCATACGCCAGAATTAAGACCTATGATGTTATTATTCCCAAGGTAGATCGTTCCCGAATAGAAGTAGTTACCGATAAGCTTATTGAAGAAATTACCGCTCAAGACTGGGAAATTGACAAGATATCTCTTGCCTTTTTCAGCAATAAGGATATAATCTCCTCGGAACCCTTTGATGTTGCATATGTCGTATGGGAACCGGCCGGAGAAATGACCAGAGAAATTGCTGATAATAATTGGAGAAACAACTATAAAATAGATATATTGATGAGGTAAGAGGTATTGCCTCCATAACTCAATTGGCAGCAATAAATAGGAAAAATGAAATGGATAAATCAAAATACTCAAAATTGAAAAAGGAAGCAATTAAATTACGGAAGAAAGGATTAAGTTATAGAGAAATAGGAAAAGAGTTAGATATAGCGAAAAGTACAGTTAGGCTTTGGTGTATAAATGTTCCTTTAGGGCCTAAAGACCGAGAACGGCTTTATACAAGACAAGTTTTACTTTTAGCCAGAGGTCCAAATAGTCAAAAGGAAAGAAGAAAAAGAGAAATAGCGAAAATTATTGAAGAAGCCGAAAAAGAAATTCTTCTTCCTCTTTCTTTTGAAACATATCGCTTTTTAGGAGCAGCTTTATATTGGTCAGAAGGAAGTAAAACGAATCATTTTGCTGTTACAAATTCCGATCCCCATTTTATACTTTTTATGGTAAAATGGTTTAGCCAAATTTTCAAAGTTTCTACGAAAGACCTAAAAGCAAAACTTAATATCTATCCTCAACAAAATGAACAGGAAATAAAACAATTTTGGTCGCAATTAACTGGTGTTCCTCTTGAAAATTTTGGTAAAAGTTTCGTAAAACCTCCCAATAAAGGATATAAGAAAAACAATCTTTATTACGGGACAATAAGAATTGTAGTTCCAAAAGGAACTGATATGCGTCATCGTGTATTTGGATGGATAAAAGCTGCCTTAAAAGATATTACACTTCAAACAGAATTTGTTCAAAAAGAATGGAAATCACTTAAAGAAGTTCCCCGACCAGTAAATTTACTTGAAGATGTAAAACGCCCCGCTAGCTCAATTGGCAGAGCAGATCCCTCTTAAGGATAAGGTTACAGGTTCGACTCCTGTGCGGGGCACAAGCAAAGAGCAGAAGACAAGTTCGGACATGCCAGGGTTTGACCCTGGTTAATTTGTTAACGCTAGATATTTGCTATTTTTCAGAAATTAAGATAAGATAGAGTTGATAAAAAACAAGACTAAAAGATTAAAATATTTCAAAATTAAAAATCTCTCAAGTTTAATTTTTTATTTAATCTTCACAAATTATGCTGACACCAGAAGAAAAAATAAAGATAATCAAAAAATACGAATTGCACAAGCTTGACACCGGCTCACCCGAAGTCCAGATTGCTTTGCTTTGCGAAGAAATTAAGAGATTGTTGTCTCATCTTAAAAAACACTCGAAAGACATCCACTCAAGAAGGGGATTGCTGGCAATGGTAGCCAGGAGAAGAAAGTTGCTCAACTACTTAAATAAAGAAAGCTCAAAAAGATACGCTAATATATTAAAGAAAACAGGTCTTAAAAAATAATCAAATTAAATATCGTGATAGTTACACACAAAGAACAAAGAATAGCGGTCCTCATAGACGTTCAAAACCTATATCATTCTGCAAAGAATCTGTACCAAGCTCGAGTCAACTTCAAAGAAATCCTATCAACGGCGGTCAAAGACAGAAGCCTAATCAGGGCTCTTGCCTACGTGGTAAAAACAAAAACGGGGGAAGAGAAACCCTTCTTTGACGCCTTGGTAAAGCTTGGAATAGAAACCAGAGTGAGGGAGTTGCAGGAATATTACGGAGGAATGAAAAAAGCTGATTGGGACGTTGGCATTACAGTTGATGCCATAAGGATATGTCAAAGCGTTGACACTATTGTCCTTGTCTCCGGTGACGGAGATTTTCTTCAATTAGTAGAATATCTTAAAAATCAAGGTAAAAGAGTGGAAGTCATTGCTTTTGGAAGATCGGCTTCTTCAAAACTCAAGGAGGAAGCCGATGAATTTGTTGATCTTGAAAAAGACCAAAGAAAATATCTCCTCCGAAAGATGTCGCTAAAATTCTTAAAATAACATGAAATAACATGAAAGAAGATTTTAAATTAAACCTTAACGGCAAAGAATTAGGAGTAAAAATAAATGAGCTTGCAGGGAGAACAAATGGTTCCTGTCTGGTTAGGTACGGCGATACTGTTGTCATGGCAACCGCAGTGATGGGCGGCGAAAGGGAAGGACAGGACTTTTTCCCTTTAACCGTTGATTACCAGGAAAAGTTCTATGCTGCAGGCAAGATTCTCGGCTCAAGATTTATGAGGAGGGAAAACAGACCTTCAGACGAAGCAATTCTAACCATGAGACTGATAGACAGAATCATAAGGCCGAGATTTCCAAAAGGTTTTAAGAAAGAGGTGCAGGTGATAATAACATGCCTTTCTTGGGACGGAGAGAACGATCCCGATGTATTAGGAATCATCTCAGCTTCCATCGCCTTAAGCATTTCTGATATCCCATGGAACGGCCCCACGGCTGCTTTGAGAATAGGGAAAAAGGGAGATAAGGAAGATTTCACCCTCAATCCCACATACGAAGAAAGAGAAGGAAGCAAGCTTGATCTGGTTTTTGCAACGGCCCCTTCAAGCAAGAAGGATTCAAATCTCCTGATAAACATGATAGAGGCCGAAGGAAAAGAAGTGGACGAGGAATTGGTCTGCAAAGCTTATCAGTGGAGTCTGCCATATTTTAAAAAACTCTTTGATTTTCAAAATCAAATTATTCAAAAATCAGCAAAAGAGAAAATAAAGGAAGAGGAACCCGTAAAAGAAGAAGGGCTGGAATCAGAAATTAAAGAATTTCTATCAAACAAGATGGAAAAAGCCATCTACGAAGAAAAGGGCATGGAAGGAGTGGATAAACTGAGAGAAGCTCTGGCGCTTTCCGTTGAAGAGAAATATTCAGAAGACCCAAACAAAGAAAGCAAAGTAAGATATGCTTTGAATTTCTTTGAAGAGGATTTAGATAAAACTATCAGAGACAATATTATACAAAAACCTTCCGGAGAAGAGAGAAGACCCGACGGAAGAAAGATTGACGAGGTGAGGGATATTTCCTGCGACGTCAGTTTTCTTCCCAGAACCCACGGTTCGGGGGTTTTTCAGAGAGGAGAAACAAAATCCCTCTCCATTTTAACCTTGGGGTCTCCTCGGGATTCTAAATTGATTGAAGGAATGGAGTTTATCGGCAAGAAAAGGTTTATGCACCATTACAACTTCCCCCCATATTCCGTAGGAGAGGTCAGGCCTCTCAGAGGAACCGGGAGAAGAGAAATAGGGCATGGCATGTTGGCAGAAAAAGCTTTAGCGAACCTCATTCCAGACGTAGACGATTTCCCATACACCTTGAGAATAGTTTCAGAAATCCTTTCTTCAAACGGTTCGAGCAGTATGGCATCAGTTTCAAGCTCGAGCTTGGCTTTAATGGATGCAGGCGTTCCTATTAAAAGGCTCGCCACCGGTATTGCCTTAGGTTTGGTTACCGACTCCAAAGAACCTTCTGTTTCTGAATCTTTTCAAAAAAACAAATACAGAATTCTAACGGATATCCAGGGGCCCGAAGACCATTACGGAGATATGGATTTCAAGGTGGCCGGGACCAAAGAAGGAATTACCGCAATCCAGATGGATGTTAAGATTGCAGGTATTAATGAAAAAGTTTTAAAAGAAGCCCTTCAAAGAGCAAAAGAAGCGCGTCTCCATATTCTTGAAAAAATGGAACAGACAATTTCAAAACCAAGAGAAAGCTTGAGCCCTTGGGCTCCCAGAATATATATCATTCAGATCAAACCCGAAAAGATAGGGGAAGTGATAGGTTCTGGAGGAAAAACAATAAATGAAATTATTGAAAAGTGTGGAGTTTCCATTGAAATTGAAGATTCGGGAAAAGTATTCATTACCGCAGAAAAAGAGGAGTCCGCCAAGAAGGCAATTGATTGGATTGAAAACATTACAAGAGAGGTTCAGGTGGGAGAAGTCTTCCAGGGCAAGGTAAAGAGAGTCGTTGACTTCGGCGCTTTTGTTGAAGTTCTGCCCGGACAGGAAGGACTTGTACACATATCCAGACTCAGACCCTTTCATGTTAAGAAAGTAGAGGATATAATAAAGGTGGGCGATACCATATCCGTAAAAGTAATATCCATAGACGAGCAGGGAAGAATAAATCTTTCTGCAAAGGAGGCAGAGCTTGAGAAGAAATAAAAGAAGTTCGTCCCACATGTTAAAATAAAGAACCCAAGAACAAAAACATATCTTTTGTTCAGTTTTAGGTTTAATTTTTCTATTTCAAAATATGCAAGAAAAAATATCAGGCTTCGAAAGAATAAAAATAGAAGCAGACAAGATAAGAACAATGGAAAAGGATGTTGCAGAACTTGAAGAAAAGCAAATAAGGCCGGAGGATAAAAAAGAAACTTTATCTCCTTTGAAGAGATTGTTTTCGAAGTTTGGGAAAAGAAAAACAAAGGAAATAAAGGTGTCAAAACCGCTTGAAATTCCGAAAAAAGAAGTTAAATGGCCTGAGCTTGAAAAAAAGATAATTAAAGGTTTTCCTCAAAAACAAATTCCCGTTCCCTTAGGGCGGGAAAAAGAAAAAATGGCTATTCAAAAAGAAGAAAAACCCGCTTCTCCAAAGCCTTGGGAAGAGCAAATCAAAGAGGCAAAGAAAAAAGCGGAAGAAGCCCGCAAAAAAGCTTTGCAAGAAGAAAAAGAAAAAAAGGCTCAAAAAGAAAAGGAAGAAATAAAGAAAGTGGAGAAAAAACCCGAAGAGAAAAAACAAGTGAGAATAGAAAAAAAACAGGCAGAGCCCGAAAAGGAAAAGGAACCCGAAGCAACAGAGGCAGAAAAAGAAAAGAGGATAATGATGATGCTCCAGATAGAAGAGCAGGCAAAGAAAATAAGGGTAGAAGCTGAAAAGGAGGCGAAAGAAGCAATAGAACAGGAAAAGAGAAAATTGGAAGAAGAAAAAGAAAGAGAAGAAAAAGAAAAACAAAGAAGGGTGGAACAGGAGAAGCAAATGAAAGAATTTGAAAAGAGAAAGATTGAACTAACTAAAGAACAAAAAGAACAGGAAGTAAAGGAAGTAGAAAAGGAGCAGGAAGAAAAAAAAGAGCAAACCCTTCAAGAAGAAAAGACGAGAATTGAAGGAGAAATTAAAATATACGGCAGCAGAAAGAAACCTTTGGAAACTATTAAAAATTCCTTGAGCATAAAGCTGGTTGAAATGGATAAAAACATTAAGGAAGTTGAGGAAAAAGAGAAAGAAGCCGAGAAGAGAATAAGGACAATCAGAGAAAAAGAACAGGAACTTAAAAAGAAAGAAAAGAGGAACATTGGAGAAGAACGAGATGTTGAAAAAGAAAGATGGAGGGTGGAAGAAGTAAGAAAAGAGATAGAAAACACAAGATGGAATCTCGATCAAGAAAAGGAAAAAATAAAAGAAAGGATTAAAGAAATAGAACAGGACTACAAAAGATTAGCCGAGAAAGAACAATCCTTGGACAAAAGGCTGAAAGAAATATCAAGAGAACTTGAATCTAAAGCCCTTAAGGAGGAAAAAGAAAAACTTGAGAAGGAACTTCAAAAAGTTGGAGAAAAAAAGAATCCCCTCAGTTCCAAAAAACTCTCTTTGAATAAAGAAATGCAAGAATATAGGAAGATCCTAGGTGGAATCTTAGAACAGGAAGACACTCTCGAAGAGGAGATAAAATTCATAGAGGATAAAGAGAGGCTGATTACGGAATCTGCTGAGAAAAGGAATATTGAGAAAGAAAGAAGAAAGGCAGAAGAAAAAGTAAGAGAAATAGAAACCAAAAAATGGAGTTCTGAAAAAGAGATTGAAAAAATAAATAAGGATATAACTGCATTGGACGATGAATACCAGAAGATATTAGCTTACGAAAGCAAGATGAAGCAAAAACTTGGACAAATTAATGAAAAATTAACGGGGCAGAGAAAAGAAACTGTTCTCAAGGAAGGGCAAGAGAATGTTCCCGATGCACCTGCTGAAAAACCTGTTCCAAAGACATTGTCATGCCCCTATTGCGGGGCGGAAAACAGGCAGGGAATGAAATTCTGCAACAGCTGCGGAAAACCCCTGGGAAAGCAAGAATAAAATTAAATTAATAATTATCAAAAACATGAAACCTTGTCCTTTTTGCGGAAAAGGGATTTCGGAAAACGATAAGTTCTGCGGCTGGTGCGGCGGGAAGTTGTCTTTGGTTCCCAGCCAAGAAGAGAAAAAGGCCGCAGAAGAAATAAAGGAAGCAGCAAGAAAAGAAGAACGAGATTTAGCAAAGGCTCGGGAACAGGAGAAAGAGCAGAAAATAGTGCAGAAAATTCAAGACAGGGCGCAAAAGGAGAATCTGGATATGAAACAAGAAGAAACCAGAAAAGAGAAAATTATAGAAAAACTTACAGAAACTTCAAAGGAAGAGGAAGAAAAAAGAAAGGAATTTGTAGAAATGCTGAAATCAAAGACAAAACAAGAAACTCCTTTGCCTCAAAAAGAAGAAAAGAAACAAGTCGTATTCCGCCCTGTTTTTCAAACCAAGCCTTCCTCTTTTGAAAAAATAGCTAACAGAATTATTATAATACTCTTGACGTTCTCTGTTATCGGAGCCATATTGGTATTTGGCTTTGATATATTCGGACTAAATGAGACTCCTTCTGTCCCCAATGGCGAACCAGGTCCGCCGCCAGCAGGAGAACCTGCTGACGAACCCGGGAGCATAAGCGTTCCCCCCTCTCTGCTTTCAGTAGAAAACACTTCTGTAGTAGAGATTTCCGCGAATGAAGAAATGCCCGCCGTTCTTTCAAGTAAGTTCAATTCCGGACTGCCCGAAGGATCGTTTAGTAGGATTATCGTCAACAATATCGATACGGAAAAGACCGTAAATCTAGAAGAATTCTTAGAAATCTTAAAAATAGAACCCCCTGAATGGTTTTTTCAAAATGTAGAAACAGACTTCACCCTTCTCACTTACTCTCCTCAAAATAGCCAAATAGCATTTATAACAAAACTGAAAGAGCCTTTCTCTCTTATGAATGAAAGGGATGGAAAGAAAAAGAGAGAAGCATTAGAAGAATTGTTTCTTTTATGGGAGAAGACGATGAAAGGGGACTTTGAGCCGCTATTTAAAGTAATGGGCAAAGAAAAGTTAATGGCGGAGCATTCCTTCCAAACTGTTACGCGCTCGGGACAAAAATACAAATATCTAACTTTTTATCAAGAAGGGTTCGGAATGTCTTACGGATTAATCAAAGACTACTTCATTTTTACCACTTCCCAAAAGAGCATGATAGAATTAGTTGACCATAAAGTCGAAATCACCAAGGAACTGAAGAAAGGCGACAGAGGAACTGAAGTTGAAATATTACAGAATTGGCTGGCAAAAGATATTAAAATATATCCCGAGGGAATAGTTACCGGATATTACGGTTCTTTGAGCCAAATAGCCGTCAAAAGATTTCAGCAAAAATACAGTGAAGAAATCTTAAAGCCTTGGGGGTACGTCGAAGGGACAGGAATAGTTGACGAAGCTACAAAAAAGAAGTTAAATGAAGTGTATCAAAGATAATTCTCGAAAAATTATGAATAAAAAACTGTTAGAAAAATTTAAAGAAACTCTATTAAAAGAAGGGAGAAATATTGAAAAGGAGCTCAAGACTTTTGCTATCAAAGATTCCAAGATAAAGGGAAATTGGAAGAGCCGTTTCCCGAAATTCAATAAGGAAGCAGGAGGAGAAACAGCAGAAGTATCCGCAGACCAAGTGGAAGAATATTCAACGCGTCTTTCTATTGAACACAGCTTGGAAATTAAATTAAAAAATATTAATTTAGCTTTGGAAAAGATAGAAAAAGGAATATACGGAATCTGTGAAAAATGTGGAAAGAAGATCCAGATAAAAAGGCTTGAGGCTTGTCCCGAGGCAAGGTTTTGTATTGAATACAAGAAAGGAAGTTCTCAAAAGAATACCTGTTAGGAATAAAAACTTTCAATTAATATAAAAACAGGCTGATGCCTGTTTTTTGTTATCCTCAAAAATCTTATTCTTGTTTAATATATATATCCCTTTATCAGAGAACTTCCCATTCTCAAAGTTCTGTAATTCATTCTCCCCAACCCTATATAGTTCATCTCAGAAAAGACAACTTTATCTCCTTTTATTTGTTCCACATATCCTACGTGACCGTATAATCTGTGCCCTTCAAGACATATCACCGCTCCTACCTGAGGAATACAATATCTACCCCGGCATACGGCGTATCCGGAAGCTGCAGCACTGCCTAACCAATCATTGGCGTTCCCCCATGAAGGGATAGCTCTTTTTTGAGCAACCCACCAAGTACACTGGCCGTATGGAAAAGAATGGCTTTGGCCGTAGAAGTTATTAGTGGAAAGACCCGTGAAAGCGCTCACAGGAGAAATACTTGAATAGAAAGGCACTTTTCCGTCAGGGATAATAAGAATTTCCCCTACGAAGAGCTCCTCCTGCCCCGTAAGATCGTTAAAGCTAACAATCTTTTCTTTTTCTGTCTTGTATTTTTCAGCAAGTCCGGTGACCGTATCTTCTTCCTCTACCAAATGCATTATTCCTGAAACCGGCAGGATTAGAAGTTTTTGGGACGGCCTTATCAAAGCACTTTTAATATCGTTTGCCCAAACGACCGTATCGGTTGAAATATTAAACTTCTGGGCAATAGACCACAAACTGTCTCCTTCTTTAATAACATACTCTATAATCTCCTTTGAAATTTCCAGGTCGTTTTGGGACATCGTTGCTAATACCTCGGAATCCATCAATAGGGGAGAGGAAAATCCCATTAAAGAATTTTCTTGCATCAAGTTTAAATCAGGATACTCTCTCTCGCAAACGTTTGGGGATAAAAACAGTTTTTCTGCATTTTCTTTTTCAAAAGGGAAAACTAAATCCGAGAGAAAAACTATCTTTTGTTCCTTCTTTAGCAAGGACGGAAAGACATTAAGAGCTAACAAAAAGGCCGCTATAAGGGCAAGCAGCAGCAAGGTTCTTCTATTTCTTAATAAACAAATAAAAGGAAAACTACATCTCCTTTTTAAGGTGTCTTGTGTGTCTTTTAATCCTTTCATTCCCTTTTTTAGAAGCTCGTTGTAGATAAAATAAAGGCTTTCCATAAGCCTACATACATAATAAGTCAATCAAGAGATTAAGTCAAATGATTTTTCCACAAATAGAAAAAGCGCTATAATCATCTTAATGAATGGAACGAATCTCAAGAATTTAAAAAAGCAGTTAAAAGAACGCGGAATCTGTCCTCTAAAAAAATTAGGACAGAATTTCCTTATTAACGAGAAAGCAGCTGATAAATTTATAGAAGCTTTGCAGCTTTCTAAGGAAGATGTTGTGGTTGAAGCGGGGTCGGGAACGGGATTTTTGACTGAAAAATTATCTCAAAGGGCAAAAACGGTTATTGCAATTGAAAAAGATGAAAAAATGGTTGAAATATCAAAAGAAAATCTTAAGAACCTTAAAAATATCAAGTTTATCAAAGGAGATATCCTAAAGGAGTCCGATAAAGAAATCTCTGGAGTTTCATCCTACAAGTTATGCGGAAATATTCCATATTATATTACGTCTGCATTGATCAGAAAATTCTTAGAATGCGAGAAAAAACCGGAATCAATGGTATTGATAATACAGAAAGAATTAGCTCAGAGAATAACGGCTTCCCCTCCTAAAATGAGCATGCTTGCTGTTTCTGTCCAGTTCTATTCAAAACCTAAGACAATAACTTACGTTTCAAAAAAGAATTTCTGGCCCAGTCCAAAAGTAGATTCTGCCATTCTCCGGATAACGCCACTGATTAATGCTGGTAAAAAGCCGATTAACGCTGATTTGTTTTTTAAAATCGTCAAGGCGGGGTTTTCCCATCCCAGGAAAAAGATTTTAAACAATCTTTCAAAAGTGTTAAAATTAAACAAGGAGGAAACGAAATTGCAGCTTATAAAAAACAGTATAGATCCGGGAAGAAGAGCAGAAACTTTGAACATTGAAGAATGGAAAAGATTAACAAAAAGTTTTAAAAACTATTTATTGTTTTAAAATCAGGGTGTATAATAAAACAATGGTTAATTTTAAAGAAAAAGTTAAAAAGTTTTTTCTGCCCTCTTTGGGCAAGAAGATATTTTTAGTTTGCCTTGCTCTAATTTCAGCAAGCTTTTTGTTTTTTCCTAATTTAACCTTTGCTGCCTGGTGGGATTGGATAGTAGGAGCAGTCACTTTTATTCCCTACGCACTCATAAATGTTTTTGCTCAGGTAATACTTTTAGCAACAGGGGCTTTGGCTGCCATAGCCGGAGGTCTTTTACAATGGGTGACCGGCGATGCTTTTGTCTCGCTTTCATATACCAACCCTGCTAAAAATGAAATTATCAAACTCGGATTAGATGTAACCAGAAGTTTTGTAAACATAGGCTTGGTGTTGGCTTTAATTGTTATTGCCTTCACAACCATTCTCAGAACAAAGAATTACGAAACGCAAAAACTTCTTTTTAAGCTAATTGCCGTGGCCTTGCTGGTGAACTTCTCTCATGTGATATGCGGTGTAATTGTTGATGCTGCAAACATCATGATGAACTATTTCTTAGAGAATACTTCGGGATTAAGGCAGCTAACAAATCAAATACTTTCAATGGCAGACAGGGTAATACCCGGATGGCAGATCCTTAAAACCACCGAACAGATATCAAAATTAACCGAATCCCTGGCTTTAATTACCTTCAACCTTATATCGTTTTTTGTTCTACTAATGTTTGCCTTCATATTTTTGCTAAGATACATCGCTATTTGGATGTTAGTAATCTTATCACCCCTGGCTTTTGTCTGCTATATTCTGCCCGCCACTAAAAAAATCTGGGAACAATGGTGGGGACACTTGATACAATGGTCATTTGTGGGAGTAATAGCCGCCTTCTTCCTTTATCTAGGAGAGCACGTTTTGACAGGAATGGTTAACCCAAATGAACCTGGGCAGGCCCTTGGAGACGTATTGGGATGGAATACAAGTGAAGTAGGGGTTCTAAACGAAATTATTGTCTATTCTGTTCCTTTGGGCTTTCTAATTTTTGGTCTGGTAATGTCTCTTAAACTCTCGGCAATGGGGTCGGAAGTTATTGTGTCAGGGTTCAAAGGAGCAGGAAAGGCTGCAGTACAAAAACCCTGGGATGCCGCAAAGAAAAGAGCAGGAGAGAGAGCAAAAAGCGCCGCGCTAAATGTTATGCCGAAAAAGGCAAAAGAAAGACTTGAAAGAGAGTCGAGTCTGGTTTCTCCGTTTTCAAAATGGGGTAAAGAACAAGAAGGTTTTGGAGGAAAAGCTAAAAGATTCGCCGGAGGATTTGCCAATGTGCTTACTTCCCCTTATTGGGCCGTTAGAAGAGGTATTGGCAAGACGGGTCTGGCAATAGAAGAATCCCTAAAGGCAGATGTTGAAAGAGTGGCCAAAAAAGCAGAGGGTTCCAGTCCTGACAGAAACATTTCCACTATAGTGACGGGTACCAAAGAAGATAAAATCGGAGCGCTCAAGGGGGCAATAGAAAAAGGCCAAATAGGTGATTTAAAGAAACGTGGCCTTGGTAAAAAGGAAATACTAAGCATAAATAAAGAAGCGTCGGATCTTGATCCGGACCTCTCTAAAAAAATGATTATTGCCACGCCTAAGTTGGCTGATGAATTAAGAGAAAAGGTGTCTCCTGAAACCGCAAAACAAATAGGGATAGATATAACAAAAGAAGATATTGCGAAGGGAATTACAAGTTCTGCAGAAAAGATAATTTCCAAAGTAAAAGCTTCCGAGGTTCACAAAATAGAAGAAGAAAGTTTTGAAGATCCTAATGTACGAAGAGCTATAGTGAGATTCTGGGAAGGGGCCCAGATAAGCAAGGCAGCTGATGCCTTTGGAAGAAGTTTCCTTGACAGGTTTCAAAAGGACATAGATGCAATAGAATTTAAAGAGCCCGGCTGGCTTGAAAAGAATAATTCCCGCCTTAATAAATACCTCAAAGGCAGCGCTGCCGGAAACTTGGGAGTCGGCCTTCCAGATCCAAAAAAGCCAAACGAGCAGGCGTACGAAGAGAATAAAAAAATAGTTGATTATATCATATCTAAAAGAGAGCCTTCTGGTTCAGTGGCAGAATTCTTAAAGAAAGTGAAGGAAAAAGAAAAAAAAGATACCTTTATTGAAGGAGAAGAAAAGAAAAAAAAGAAAAGAAAAATCCCAGATACTGGAGAGGGAGGTGCTGTAGAAAGAAAAGAAGGAGACGTGGGGCAAAAATAGAAATGTAGAACAAAAATCAAAGAGGGCCGAAAGACCCTCTTTTTTAATATTCTTATATTTTTTTGTAAGCAGCTATTAGATCGAGAAAGCCTCCCTTGAAACCTTCATCACCTCCCTGTGTTCTGATATCAGTTAAAGCATTGCCATCTATACTCATTCTTCTGGTAATCAGATCTGTAGAAACATCAAAGAATTTCTTCTTTAACTTTTTGTTGTTCCGTATTTCTTTCTGAATATCTTCTTCTTCTTCGCCCGTGTAAAGAGATATCATCGAAATCAGCGAACCCATAGTTTCCAAAGCTCTTATTTTTCTTTCTTCTTCAGATGTTTCTCTTTTTCTTTTCCTCTTTTGAACCTCGCCCCTAGCCTTAACTAAATCTGCCTCAAGATCAAAGTCCGTAACAGTCACTTTTTTTAATTCAAACCCCCAAGAAGCAAGAGCAGTTTCAATTCTTTTTAATTCTTCTTTGGGAAATCTATCCTTTAAGTCAAACCCCGCTTTTTTCATTGTCACACCTTCGTCAATTGTCAAGCCATTTAAATAACTTCGAATGGTGTTTTCAATTAATTTCTTTATAGCCGTCTTCCAATTGTCGATTTCATAAACAGCCCTATATGCTCCGCTCTTTGCTTTGTCATCATCGCCAACCTTATAAGGAATGTCTGGACTTTTAGTCTTTACAAAGGCCTCGGCCCCTTTTGGAACCGCTGACCCGTCTTTGAAATCAATTTTTACCGGCTCACTAAACAATGGAATAGATTGCTCCCAAATTAAAACAGTTGCTCTTATCTTCATCGCACCAGGAACTATCCATCGAAGACCAGGACGAAGAGTTTTAGAATATTTTCCGAAAAACTCAACTATCCTTCTCTCTTGTTGTTGAGCTGTTGTATATCCTGCGAGAGAAAAGACAACTATTACCAAAACAATGATAGACCATACTACTATTACTAACATTTCACTTCACATCCTTTCTATATTTTATTCTTTCCTTATTTTATTTTAAATTTACTAATAGCTTATTCTACAATAAAACAATAATATTGTCAATAGAATAGCTGGTTGAGGTTTGACCTCAACTGACAAGTTTTAACATCTATAGTTTATATTCCTTATTTGTGATAAAATTAGAGAAGATGTAAAATAAGGTAAATCAAATATATCTGTGTGAATACACAAAAATATGAAATATACCAAAGAACAGCTTTGGAAACTTTATGAAAACCTTCCTCAGGATTTAAAGAATGCAATTTTCTCAGAAGAAACAGCGAATGATATTTGGAATATATGTACCAGAAACGGCATAGAAGAAGAGGATATTTCAGAGATAGCAAAAGCAGTGGGAGATGTTTTTCTGGGAATTACCTCTCCGAAGGAGCTTAAAAGTGTTTTAGAAAGGGAAATTAAACTGAGCAAAGAGAAAGCTGAGAAAGTTTTCATCGAAATTAACCGCTTTATTCTTTCTTCCGTCAAACGCAGTTTGAGCGAGCTTTACGACATGGAATATCCTGCAGAAAGCAAAGAGGAAGAAAAAAAACCACCGAAAAAGGATGTCTACCGAGAGCCTGTTGAAATTGAATAAGATAAAGAAGATTCTATCTCATTAATATTATGCCTTTTCTTGTTCCAAAATTTATTCAGAGAAAGCCGAAAATCGTAGGGCCTTTCACCTTTGAACAGTCAATATATCTTGGAATTGCCGGGGCAATATGCGTTGTCCTTTATTACAGTACCCCTTTCTATGTCTTTCTGCTCGGCCTTATTGTGTTTATCGGAGGAAGCTCTTTTTTGGCTTTCGGAAAAGTACAGGGAATCCCCATGCCTACTGTAATTAAAAATTTCTTCTATTTTTCCGCTTCCTCAAAGGTATATCTTTGGAAAAAAAGCGATTCTCCTCCAAAACTTATTAAAAAGAAGGAAGTGGAGGAAGAAAAGAAAGAAGCTCCTATTTTAGATATTGCAGGCAAAAGCAGGTTAAAAAAGCTTTCAACTAAGATAGAGATGGGGGAAAGATAAAATATTAAAAGAGCTTAAATATTTATGGCAGATTTTAGCACTCAAAAGTTTTTAGAATTAAAAGAGATAAGGAACGGGGTATTAATACTTAAGAACAACGCCTTAAGGGGAATAATGATGGTTTCTTCCTTGAACTTCGCTTTGAAACCGGTTGAAGAACAAAATGCTATCATATATCAATTCCAGAGTTTTTTGAACTCTCTTGATTTTATGTGCCAGATTTCAATCCAGACCAGAAGATTGAATATGACCGGATATATAGACAAGTTAAAAGAGCTGGAAAAAGGACAAAACAATGAACTTCTTCGAATTCAAACCGCAGAATACAGAAAATTCGTTGAAGATATAATAGGGGAAGGTTCTATTATGACCAAGCACTTCTATGTTGTGGTCCCTTATTCCGTTGTGGAAGAAAAAGGTTCAGTAACGAGCAAGATTAAAAAAGCGGCGATGCCCGTACTCAAAGAGGAAGATTTTCAAAGAGCAAAAGACCAGCTTTGGCAGAGAATGGAATTCTTAGCCCTCGGCCTAAGAAGATGCGGGCTTAATGCAATCCCTTTAACTACCCCTGAATTAGTCGAGCTTTTCTGGAGCTTGCATCATCCCCAGCAGGCAGAAGTCGGATATTACCCGGAAGTTCCTCCAGAAATTATGTAAACATATTATGAGAATATTTAAGAAGATGCCGTTCTTCGGCAGAAAAAAACAAATACCGGAAGTATATAAAGAGGCAAGCATAGATCTTCAGGACATCATTGCCCCTTCTTTGATTGAAGTTAGGCAGAACTGTATAAAAATAGGGGAAAGGATTGCTAAAACCTTCTTCATTTTTTCCTACCCCAGATATTTAAGCACGGGGTGGTTTTCTCCCGTGATTAACCTTGGGATTCCAATGGATGTTGCTCTTTTTTTACATCCCGTTGATGTAAATCTCACTTTAAAACAATTAAGGAAAAGGGTAACAGAAGCCCAAGCTGAGATGATGGAAAGGGAAGAAAAGGGATTAATAAGAGACCCCGCCCTGGAAACAGCGCACAGGGATCTGGAACAATTAAGAGATAAATTAATTACGGCTCAGGAAAGAATGTTTGAATTCGGAATATACATAACGGTATATGCTGAGAACGAAAAAGAAATGGGAAAGATAGAAATGGATCTAAGATCAGTTTTAGAATCAAGGCTAGTCTATATCAAGCCTGCCCTTTACCAGCAAAACATGGGGTTTAATTCGACCGCCCCCTACGGACGAGACCTGCTTTTGGTTCACACGCCAATGAATACCGCTCCCTTATCCAGCATATTTCCCTTCATTTCTTTTGATCTAAGCTCGAACCAAGGGATATTGTATGGAATAAACCAGCATAACAACTCCCTGATACTTTTTGACAGATTTTCCCTGGAGAACGCAAACTCCACTGTTTTTGGAGTGGCAGGTTCCGGAAAAACAATCCATGGGAATGAGCCGGTTTTAATAAAAAACAAAAATAGAATCCAACTAATAAGAATTGGCCCTTTAATTGAAAATTTAATTAAGAAACATGGAACCATTCCTATCGATGAAGAAATGGAGGGGGTAATTAATCCAGAAATCGAAGTTTACAGTTTTGATGAAAACCTTAAAGGAAGGTGGAGCAAGGTTACGGTAGCAATGAGAAAAAAAGCGCCGGATATCTTTTATAAATTTACTACTCGGAGCGGCAGAGAAATCACTACTACCGGAGATCATAATATGTTAATTCTTAGAAACGGAAAAGTGATGGCTGCTAAAAGTTCTGAAATAAAAGAAGGAGAATTTATTCCCCTGCCTAGAAATATCCCTGAAAGCCAGAATCCTTTAAAATCTTTTAATCTCTTAAAATTGCTTAAAAATTCAAAAAATATTTATGTTAAAGGAGCTGAACATTTAATTCAAGAAAATTATAGAGTTTTAAAAAATGCAAATATCGATAGTCAACTTGATCGTTATCTTTATAAATATCGTGACAGTAGAGTCATACCAATAAAATATCTTTGGAAAATTTTGAATTTCCTTTCGATTAAGCCAAATGATGAAAAACTTAAAGAATTAAGAATCGTATCTAAAAACGGAAAGAAGAAATATTCTTTAGGCATTAAGTTCCCAATAACTGCTGAACTCCTAAAAATAGCCGGCTACATATGTGCCGAAGGAATGATTGGAAACAAAGCAATAATGGTTAGCAATAAAGACGGAGAGATTCTTCAGGATATCGATTTTTCCCTTAAAAAATTGGGAATTCCCTTTTATTACGGGAATCGAGGAGTCATTATTGCCTCAAGGGTCTTTGTTGAAATAATTAAAGCTTTGGGAGGAGAAGGGAAGTCCAACCAAAAGAAGGTCCTGCCGTTTATTTTTAGTTCAAAAAGAGAAAAGATTGCCCAATATTTATCAGCATATTTTGAGGGAGATGGCGGGGTTGAAAAAAATATTTACATTTCAACCACTTCAAAATCTCCCCAGTTAATTTCCGAACTTAGTTATCTTCTTTATTGTTTTGGAATTATTGGAAGAATCTCAAAAACAAGAAAACGGGCTGCTAATTCTGATTGGAAAAGAAAAAGAGAGTATTGGAAAATTACTATTTCGGGCCAGGATAATCTTAGAAAGTTCGCTAAAAATATTAATTTTATTTCAAAAAGGAAAAAGCAGCAACTTTCAGAAACCATAAAAAAACAGGGGAATACTAATGTTGACCTTATTCCGGAAATTGGAACAATTTTTTCAGAAATTCAGCAAATCTTTCCACCAATACTCTATGGGATTCACGATATTGTAGATTGGAAAAGTGGAAAAAGAAACCCTTCTCCCCAACATCTCCAAAGAGTAATCAATAAAATTGAAGAAAAAATCCAGCATTTTAAAAATTTGTCTTCTACTTTTAAAATTTTAACCGAATTGCCCGAATTAGCTGAGATTATAAATTTGGGGGAAAATGACAAAAAGTTAAATAGAGCTCTATGGCAAACCTTAAACCACAGTTGGCAGTTAATAAAAAATAGGAAAGTAAAACCTAGGTCAATTAACGTATTTAAGGCAATAAAGATTATTAATGGAAATTCTTACTCTTTGCCAGAAGTCAAGACAGCAATTCATAACGGCTTCCGAGAGATGGATTTAACGATGAAATATTTCAATCCTAATTTAGAAAGTGCTTTAAATCAAGGGTTTCAAAGTAATACCTGTTATGAATTAATTCAGAGGTCTGCTCATTATGTTCAGCAGAATTATCAAGAGGTGTTAATAAACAAAATTTCCCAGATTGAAGAAAAATTAGCTCAACTAAAAACTTTAGTAAATTCTGATTTATTCTGGGATCCAATTGCCAAGATTAAAAAGATAAAAAGGAAAAAAGAAAAGTATGTTTATGACTTAACCGTAGATAATGAAGTATTTTTAGCCGGTAGAGGAGGAATGTTTGTTCATAATTCTTATGCCATTAAGCTTGAAATCCTCCGCTCTTTGATGATTGGAGTCGACTGCATAGTGATAGACCCCGAGAACGAATACAAGTTCCTGTCAGATGCAGTGGGAGGGTCTTTTTTCAGCATATCTCTGTCTTCAAAAAACCACATTAATCCTTTTGATTTGCCCCTGCCCAGAGAGGATGAAGAAGCAGCAGATATCATCAGGACCAATGTAATTAACCTGGTAGGACTTTTGAGAATCATGCTTAAAGGAATGACTCCCGAAGAAGACGCCATCATGGACAGGGCATTAGCGGAAACTTACGCTTCCAAAGACATCACTCCATTTTCCGATCCTAAGACATGGGAAAATAACACTCCCTTACTGGAAGATTTAGAAAGCGTTTTAGAAACAATGGAGGGCACTGATTCTCTTTTGGTCAGATTGAGAAAGTTTACCAAAGGAACCTATGCCAACTTCTTTAACCAACCCTCAAATATTGATATGAAAAACAAGATGGTAGTTTTCGGTATTCGGGACATGGAGGACGAATTAAGACCAATAGCAATATTTACCATTATTAGGTATATTTGGAACACCGTAAAAAGCGAGCTTAAAAAAAGAATCTTGGTAATAGACGAAGCATGGTGGATGATGAAAAACGAAGACGGTGCTTCTTTCCTGTTTGGAATCGTAAAAAGGGCAAGGAAATATTGGCTCGGAGTTACAACCGTAACCCAAGACGTAATTGACTTTATGAAATCTGACTACGGAAAACCAATTATTACCAATTCCGCCCTGCATATATTAATGAAGCAGAGTCCTGCAATGATTGAAATCGTTCAAAAGACTTTTGACTTGACCGACGGAGAAAAAAACGTCCTCATAGAAACACCTGTAGGGGACGGATTGTTCTTTGCCGGCTCAAAACATGTCTTAATGAAAGTCGTTGCGTCTTACGGTGAAGATCAGTTTGTCACCACTTCTCCCGAAGAGGTCCTGAAAATTAGAAAAGCAAAACAAACCTTAAAAGGAGAGATAAAGTAATATGGAGGAGATATCTTCGACCGCCAATAAAACTCCAGAAACTCCAGAGAATAAAACTCCAGAAACTCCAGAGGAAGAATTAAAGACAAAGAAGAAGTTCGGAAAGCATCTTTCTAAAATACCTTCCGACATTCTCCTGTCTCCCGGAGGAATGATTTTGGTTCTTTTTGCTTTGGTAATGGAAGCAAGTGACATCTTAATTCCCGGGGGGGCCCTGACTATTGAAATAATTCCCGAGCTAATTTTTATTATTCTGCTTTTCATAATCGCGAGAGTTCCTTTAACAAGCATGATCCTTCCTTTCCTTGTCGAAAGAATTCCGGGATTGAGTGATATCATACCAAGCTGGTTGGTTAGATTATTTTTTTAAGAAATCGTAAAAGAATCAAATGGTTTTTTTTAAAAAAACATTTAAAATTTTTCTCTTTGCTGCCCTGCTGATTTTCTTTTTGGGCAGTTTTATTTTAATCCAAGCTAGAGACCTTGAAGTTGATTATCCCAGCATTGAAGGACAAGAAGCGCTGGATAGTTCTGCAACCATGCCGGAATACGTAAAATACATTTTTAATTTTGCTATAGCCCTTATAGGGATATTTGCTCTTGCGGGGTTAATATGGGCAGGAATTCTCCGCATGACTGCCCTTGATGATCCAAAGAAAATAGAAAGTTCCCAAAAGCAAATTATAGCAAGCATTTTCGGACTGCTTCTTTTGTCAAGCTCCTACCTTATCCTAAAAACCATCAACCCGGAACTAATAGAATTGGGGGAACCCGTGACAGAGCCTGCAGAGGTTGTTCTCGAAGACAGATTTGAAATTCCGATCGATATAACATCAATTAACGTTGAACTGCCGATCGAAACCAGGATTAAGGGGGTTGAAGACAAAGACTTCGGAATTTTCGAAGAAAAAAGATTAGAGAGAATTGAAACTCTTGCCAAAGACATTGCTAAAAAGGCGCTCCTGATAAAAGGAACCAGCAGCAAATTAGTTGGCCTTGCAGGAGAGTGCAAATGCGATCATGGACCATACAAGGTTTGCAATGGATACACCTGCAGCTATCCAATATGTGCAGGCGACTGCACAGAACAACAAATAGATGAAGACACTTATGAATGTAGAAATGTTGGATGCAGAGGCCTATGCTGTACTTCTGATCCCTGCTGTTGCCAAAGAAAAGATATAGATAAGAATAAGGGGATTAATAGGGTAAACTTCAAAGAACTCCGAGACTTAAAAGAGAAGCTCAGTATAGAAAGGATAGAACTAATGACTGAGGTAGATAAACTTAAAGAAACTTTAGATATAATGAAAGAAGATTGTCCTCTTTCCGGAATCTTGAGCAGAGATAATTTTATTAGCTTAAAAGACTACTACAATCAGCACGAATGGGAACTTAAAAGAGTGAGATACTGGGACGAAGTGGAATATTTAGTTTCTAATTCATATGCTGACTTCTATTGCCCCATAGGAGGCACCAGATTGGGTTATTCTCCTCCTCCCGAAATAGAAAACGCAACTTCAGCTGCAGAAGCTTTTGCCTCATCTGCTTTAGAATTTCAAGACTATATAACTTCGATCGGGGAGTTTGAGACAACTGTAAGCTGCCAAAGAACAATTCCTTTCGGCGACGTAATAGATCAGGGATTAGTGATAGTAAACAAACTTCTTAAAAAGATATTTAACCAAGATGACGATATCCAAGAAGCGGGAATGATACAGCTTCAATTGAAGATGATGGAAAAAATAGATGAGCTCCATTTGTTAATAAATCAATGTCTTTCAAGTAATTGCAACCCTATATGCGAATGCGAAGACCCTCCATGTGTTTGTAGTCCGTCTCATTGTTCGGGAAACCCCTGTCCCATGGGAAAGATTCAAAAAACCTTTGATGAAATTGTAGAAATTCAAAAAGAGATAGAAAAAAGGAAAAATGAAATAGTAAGCATTGTTAAAACCGGCACTAAAATCGTAATCTTAGGCAATACAGTCTCAGATACAAGAGGAGAGATCCAAGAATATCTTGAAGAGGATTTCGACAAGATGGCAAAAGGTATCCATACTTGCATTGCTGTTCCCGAAGAGATTGCTCCGGGATGGCTTTTCTTGAATTGCGAGAGAAGCATGGGAGCGATAGGTCCTGATGGTGAAATACTGGGTGCAAGCGGCGGCAGCGTAGATATAGATAATCTTTTTTCAAACCTCTCATCTTTGGCAGATGAATACCAGGAAGGACTATTCGGAGATTGTGAATGTTTCGATATCGACGAATGCAAAGAAGAATTTGAACATCTTGTAAAAAACCATAAGGAATGCAAGGTAATTGAAGAATGTTATGAATACAACTTCTTCTGTTGCAGGGTAAAAGATTAAAACTATGATAAAAAAGATTTTATTGACAATCTTAATCCTTATATTCTTGCCAACAACCATTTTGTTGGCAGAAAGAGCATTAGATGTTGATTATCCCGACATCCCGGGAGGATCCGAAGCTCCCGGTACCTCAACTTCCATATTTCAATATGTAAAATATCTTTTTGATTTCTCAATATGGATATTGGGAATTATAGCTTTTGGATGCCTGGTTTGGGCAGGATTACGTTATCTAACCTCTGTTGGCAGCCCTTCAGCCGTTAAAGGCGCTAAGGACCAAATAACTGCTGTTATTTTAGGAATGGCAATACTTCTGGGATCCGTCTTCATTCTAAACACTATCAACCCGGATTTGGTTATATTAGAAAAACAGGACTTAGAAGAAGCCGAAGTCGGCCCATCTCCCTCTCCAACGGCTCCAGTCTCTCAAGACCCCTTAGTCAGAATAAAAGACTTGGTTAAAAAGGTTAGGGATACTATCATTCCCAATCTGATAAATAGAGACAAGGAGCTGTTAGAATTGATTAAAGAATGCTGTTGCTGCTCTACATTTTCTGAATGCGATTGTGTTGGATGGAGTTGTCAAGCTATCCGCTGCTATGGCGATCCCTGCCCCAATAGAGAAGAGATCATTGAAAAACAGAAAGAGATTGTTTTAGCGGCAGCCGAATTGTTGTACTATAGAAATAGGATAGACTCCGAGAGAGAAGATATTGATTCTGAGCTTGAACATTTTATATATTGGGGAAGATTAACAGAGTCACAAGCTGAAAATCTAAAAAAGTATTTAGAAGAAATTTTAGCCCCGATGGAAGAAATAGCAACTATTTCCCAAGAGATAGCAGAGCTTCCAAACGAATGCCTTACAGCAGAGAAATGCACAGCCCAATGCGAAGGAGTGTGCCATTATGATTGCGGTGACTCAATGCCCTGCTCTCCGTTAAAGCCAAAAAAAGGAAATCCCTGCCCTGTCTCAGAGATGGAAGATAAAATAAAGGAGGTTGAAGAACTTCAAAACGCGGCAGGCTGCGCTTGCAATCAAATTATAGCTATCCTCAATTAAGTTATGGCAAAGAAACATACTAAATTTATAAAAATCGGCCTTATCCTTCTGACAGCTATCCTTTTATCCGGCAGCTCTGCTTTCTCTGTTTTTTCAAGGAGTCTTGAAATTGATTACCCAAAACTGATGGAAATTCATCCTGAGGAAACTTCAATTCCTTTGCCAGAATATGTAAAATACATCTTTAACTTCGCCCTTTGGATAGTGGGAATTGTCGCTTTTGGAGTACTGGCTTTTGCAGGAATAAGATACTTAACATCTACGGGAAATGCTTCAATCCAAAAGGATGCAAAGAATCAAGCCTCTTCGGCTCTGATAGGAATAATGATTTTGCTTCTCTCCGTATTAGTCTTGAGCGAAATAAACCCCGAACTCCTTATACTTTCTGAACCTTCTACCGGCCCTGCCGACCAATCAACTTTTAATTTTGCTTTTGCCCAAGACAATGGAGGAGGAAGGGATTTGGAAATAGATTACCCCAACATTAGGGGAGCCGAAACACCAGAGAAGGTCTCTACCCCCTTAGATAAGTATGTAAAATACATCTTTAACTTCGCCCTTTGGATAGTGGGAATTGTTGCTTTTGGAGTACTAGTTATAGCCGGGGTAAAATATTTAATTTCCGGTGAAAATCCCGGACTCAAATCCGATGCTACAAACCAAATACTCTATGCCATATTAGGAGTATTAATTTTGATTTCTTCTATTACAATCTTAAACCAGATTAAATTTGATTCGGCAGTAATAAGCCCTCAGGATATTAAACCGGCAATCTCAGTTGGTTCCGGGATCTGGCTTTGTAAGGAACCAATCGATGGCTTTGTGTCTTTTATGCAAGGTTCTGCTAATTTAGATAAGGACGCAGAAGATGAAATGTTAGAGAAAATTAAAGAAAATTGCTACAAATTATCAGTTAAAAGTCCTGTGATTGAAGAGTTTAAGGGAAAGGTTAAACAAGTTTATCTAATTCCCGATGAAAACGAAGACTATGAATATGGATTAGTTATGCATAAAGGAGATGGATTTGACGGAGATTGCGTGACCGCGACAGAAGATAAAAAATTGCTAAATTTTGAATTTCGTTCGGTTACTCCTTTCATGATAGAGGAAGTGGCCGAAGGTGAAGGCATTAGTATTTATGATCATCGAGATTTCAACGAGGATCTTGAACCGGGTGAATCAAAAAAAGAAATAAAGAATATCAAAAGCAATAAAACAGTTAACATGAATCCTTGTTATTCAATTAAAGTAGACAAAGAAGAAAACTGGGTTGCCATAGCTTACGGCTCGCCAGAGGCTAGTTGGTCGGTAGGACAAATTGAAATCGGCAGCATAGACAATGCAAAACCCTGCGAAGTGTTTGACAAGAGCGATAGAAACTTAGAAGATGATTTTGTCGGAACTTTTTGTACTCAAGGATTTTGGTGGTGGAATAGACAACCATGCATCGAAGTTCTACAAGTATTTAAGGGAAAGATTATAAAAGGAGATTAAAAAAGCCCCGAAGGGGGCTTCTTGAGAATTCTTTATTTAATATCAATTAAAGAGCGGGTTTTATGACAATGCTTCTCTCGGGTTCCTCTCCCACGCTTTCTGTTGTAATATCCTCTCTGTCTACTAACTCCAGATGAATAACTCTTCTTTCGTAAGCTGGCATCGAAGCCAGTTTTCTTTCTTTCTTTGAAAGGGAAACTTCATTGGCAGCATCTCTTGCCATCTCCCTTAAATATTCCACCTTCTTCTTTTTATAGTCATTTATATCTAAATCAATGTAAAAGCTCTTCTCTGGAGCAATTTTTCTTTTAAGGATTATTTTTAATAAGCGCTGTATTTCTGTTAAGGTTTCTCCGTTTTTACCGATTAAAATCTGTGGTTCGAAGGTTTTAATATCAATAGGAATAGTCAGGTCTTGAGGTATTCTTATCTCTACCTCAACCCCAAAACCCATTTTCTGAAAGAATTCTTCTATGATTTCTTTAATTTTTTCAGGATTTGATTGTGCCATGGTTGGGTTCTTCTTTTGGTTTATCTGATTTATAAATTGAATGTTGTTGAAAAATCGAAAATAGGATGTTTATCATCCAGTATAAACCGAGAGCCGCAGGAAGTCTTAAAAGGATGAAGAAAGTAAACGCGGGAAAGAAATAAAGCATTTGTTTCTGCATCATACCGGAAAACTGACTCATCTGATTTTCTCCCTTCTTTTTTCTTTTAGGAACTTTTGCAAAGGAAGTTTTTGCTTGAAAATATTGTCCTATTCCTGCAAGTATGGCAAAAATGATATTGGGCCGAGACAAGTCTATTATCCCCAGAAAAAGAGGGTTAAGTGCTTCCGGGGGCGGGATAAAACTGTAAACAAGCGTTGGATCTATTTGAAAACTATTCCAAAATACGCGGTATAGCGCAATTAGAATCGGAAGCTGAAGGAGTAGGGGAAGACATCCCCCAAAAGGGTTAACCTTTGATTCTTTGTAAACTTCCATTACCGCCTTTGCCTGTTTTTCCTTGTCGTCCTTATATTTTTCCTGAATCTCCTGAATCTTGGGCTGAATATCCTGAATCTTCTTCTGGGACTTGATGGAGTGCATCATTACAGGATACAAGATTATTCTGACAAAAAGGGTTAATGCTATGACCGCTATTCCAAAATCATGCCCCGGCAGATATTGGTAGAACACAATCAGAATATTGAAAAGCGGCTGATATAGAATTACATTAAAAATGTTAATTAAAAATTCCATAAATTATGGTAAATCTACTCCTCCTCGAGACCATGGACCACATTTTAGGATTCTCCAAAAACCCTTGAATACACCTTTGAAAATTCCATATTTTTCAACAGCTTGATAGGTATAGGCAGAACAAGTTGGATAAAATCTGCAATGTCGTCCAAAATTAGCCGAAATAAAGAATTGGTAGAATTTTATTACTTTAAGCACAATGTTCTTTCCCATGAATAATAAAGTTAATCGAGAATTAATTTTGCTTTTTCGAAAAGTTTATTAATTTTGTCTTTTAATTCTCCATGACTTTCGTTTTTAATGTTGCCGCTGATAATTACTATAATGTCCCATCCTTTTTTCAGTTCGGGCAATTCAGATCTTAACAACTCATTTATTCTTCTCTTAATTCTATTTCTTTCTGTTGCCTTATTGAAAGTCTTTTTTCCAACCGCTACTCCGAAACGATTAGTCCCCAGGTCATTCTTAAAAATCTTTAGAAATAAAAAGTCTTCCTTAAAACTTGCACCTTCATGAAAAACTTTATCAAAATCTTTTTTCTTTTTTAATCTTTTTCTTTTCGGAAACACCTTTTTATAAAATTTAAAAAGCGCCTTTCTAAAAGAGCTAAACAGTAAGCTGCTTTCTTTTTTTCTTCCTCCTGTTGCTTAGAACGCTTCTCCCTGCCTTTGTGCTCATTCTAATTCTAAATCCATGTGCTTTTTTCCTTTTTCTCTTTTTGGGATTATAGGTAATGCTCATAACGATATATTACGATGAAATATACTAGCATTCTAACATAACATAATCAAAAGGACAAACTCTTTATATGTAATAAATAGAAAATATAGGCATTAAAAATATCTCGAATTTCTTAACAAATTATAAACAGTTTGTTCACGTTTTAACGTATTTCCCCTTTATTTTTATTCTATTTGTGCTATGCTATAATACGATTGAACTAAAAAAAATAGTGTTAAATTTTAAGTTATTTTTTGGAAAAGCTTTTAAAAAAATAATTACATTTCATGAAAAAAGAAGATTTATGGCAGACTCTGCTAGCGCAAATTCAATTTAATATTTCTCCAGCTAATTTTGCCACTTGGTTCAAAAATACAAAAATTGTAAATAAAAAAGAAAATGAAATTGTCGTTTCTGTTCCTAACAATTTTTCAAAAGAATGGCTGGAGAATAAATACAACAAGCTTATTTTGAAAACGGTAAGAGCCTTGGATCAAGATGTCAGGGTTGTGAAATATGAAGTTTCAAACCCAAGATTAAATGTTAAAATCTATTCTCCTACCAGAATAGAAACAAGCCAGCTTAACTTTCAACAATTTAAAATCAATAAAGATACTAATCTAAATCCCCGCTATACATTTGATAATTTTGTGGTGGGACCTTTTAACGAACTTGCCTATGCAGCGGCTCAGGCTGTTTGTAAAAGTCCGGGATCATCCTATAACCCTTTATTCATATACGGAGGAGTGGGATTGGGAAAAACTCACTTAATTCAAGCGATCGGCAACGAGATTGATAAAAAGTTTCCAAAAAAGAAGATTAAATATTTGCCTTCCGAGAAGTTTACCTCCGAAGTTGTAAATTCAATTAAGAATAAAAGCATTGAAAAGCTTAAAGAAAACTATAGGTCCTTTGACGTCTTAATAATTGACGATATTCAATTTATTGCTGGGAAAGAAAAAACTCAGGAAGAATTCTTTCACACATTTAATACTTTACACGAGAGAAATAAGCAAGTGATTCTTTCTTCCGATCGCCCCCCCAATGCAATTTCCGCCTTAGAAGAAAGACTGCGTTCACGTTTTGAGGGAGGGATGATAACAGACATAAGCCTACCCGATGTTGAGACAAGAATAGCCATTCTCAAAACAAAACTTCAAGAAAAACAAATAGATATTTCTTTGAAAATTATAGAATATATAGCTTCAAATATAAAAAGGAATATCAGAGAATTAGAGGGTGCCTTAAATCAGGTTATAGTTTATCAAAAAGTTAATAATTGTATTGTTAATGAAAATGAAGTTAAGGCTTTATTAAAAAACATTATATCCTCTCCGTATAAAAGAGTTACTCCTAAGAGAATAATTAAAGAAGTGGCAGAATTTTATTCCATAAAAGAGGTTGATTTAATAAATTCGTCAAGAAAGAAAGAAATCGTAAGGCCGCGTCAAGTTGCTATGTATATTTTAAGAAAAGAACTAAAAAGCTCCTTTCCTTTTATAGGAAGAAATTTTGGAGGCAGAGATCACACCACTGCTATTTATGCGGTTCAAAAAATTTCAAAAGAAATAGAAGAAAACAACCAATTGAGAGAAGAAATTGATATCATAAAACAGACGATTTCAAGGATTTAATCTTGTTAAGGTTCTGTTTATAACCCTGTATAAAAATCTATAGAATAATCTACTAAAAAACAATTAGTAAATTCTTGAAAAATCAACCCATTTTTGTTATTCATATTTTTTCCACATTCTTTTATTCGAATTCATTCACCATTTCTCCCCAATTAAATTGAACCTAAAACAATAAAAAAATCATGAAACTAATAATAATAAAGAATAATTTAAAGAAGGGTTTAAATATTATTGAAAGAGTAACCGGAAAAAACCCCACACTCCCCGTGTTAAATAATATTTTAATTAAAGTAAAACAAAACTTCCTTACTTTAGTCGGTACGGATTTAGAGATAGGAATGGAATATCGAACATTAATTAAAATGGAACAAGAGGGTCAGATTTCCATCCCCGCCAAACCCTTCTCCAGTCTTATTAATTCTTTAGTAGATGAAGACATGCAAATCGAATTAAAAGGGAAAGACGATACCCTTATCGTATCGGGAAAAGACTTTAAGTCTTATATAAAAGGACTTTCTCCGGATGATTTTCCTATAATCCCTAAGGTTAAAAACGAAAAAGATTTTATAGAGATAAATAGCACCCCCTTCTTAAATGGAGTATTAAAAGTTTTGGATTTTTGCAGTCAGGGACAGACCCATCCTGAATTATGCGGAGTGTATTTCAATATTCAGAAAGAGAAAATGGAAATGGTGAGTACCGACAGTTTTAGATTAGCTAAAAAGGATATGTATTATGAAAATAAAATTAATAAAGGTTATTCTTTTATTCTTCCCCAAAAAGCGGTGAAAGAGGTGGCTAATATTATCTCTGAAGTAAGCTCTCAAACAAAAAAAGAATTTAAAACAAAAATATATTTTGAACCAAATCAGTTATTTTTTGAATTCTTATCTGAGGATTTTTCCTTTCCTCAGTTCTGTCTGACCTCGCGTTTAATCGAGGGTGTATTTCCAAATTATCAAGAAATAATTCCCAAAGACTATAAAACCCAGATTATTTTGAATAAAGAAGATTTTCTAAATAAAATTAAAACCGCTTCTCTTTTTAGCGGCAGAACAAACAAGGTAAACTTAAAAGTAGATCCTAGCAAGAATTTAATTACTTTTTTTGCACAAGACCCGGACATAGGGGAACATAAATCATCTATGGATGGAAAGATAGGCGGCGAGAAAGCAGACATTTCTTTTAATTTCAAATTTTTAATAGATGGTATATCAAACCTGGAAGATGGCTCTGTTATTTTCGAACTTAACGGTGAAGATGGACCAGCCCTGCTGAAATCAACAAAGGACACGGGTTATATTTACATTTTAATGCCAATTAAGTCCTAGTTTATTTTTTAGAATTCTCAAGATACATTTCAATTCCCCTTTCCCACTTTAAATATTGCGGGTCATCTGCGGGAAATTGAGGGGGAGGTCCTAAGGGGTCCTCCTTTTTTAGATAATGAAGGATTGAATGAGGATCTTCTAAATCTGTTTCTGTATGCACCCCTATATATGGGTCTGGTTTTTTAAATTCTCCTTCATAGGGATAAATTTCCAAAGCTTTTTCCAGTGATTCATGGAAGATTGGACCGGCCAAAGCCACTCCCGGCTTTTTATCCATTGGGGCATTATTGTTATTTCCTACCCATACTCCTATCACAATATTTGGGGTGTAACCGATAGCCCAGGCATCATTATAGTTTTGAGTGGTTCCCGTTTTTGCACAAACTTCGTAATCCTTAAAATAAAGGTTGGAATTCCATCCAAACAAGGGGGCACGGGCTTCATTGTCGGATAAAATATCATTAACCAGTCTACAGGGCTGGTTGTCTAAAATTCTTCTTAATTGATTTTTATTCTCTTGAATGATATTACCTTTTATGTCTTCGATTTTTAATATATTTACAGAGTTAATGAAATATCCTTCCGTAGCAAAAACTCCGTAAGCAGAAACCATTTCCATAAGCTTTACTTCCCCTCCCCCTAAAACCAGGGGAAGACTGTAGTAACTAAAAGGTTTATTTAAAGTGGTAATACCCATTTTTCGAGCATTATTCAATGTTTCTTCTCCTCCCGCTAAATAAAGGACCTTGATTGATGGCACGTTTATTGATTGTGCTAATGCATTTCTAAAAGTGATGGGGCCCGTGAACTTCCCGTTATAATTCTGGGGGATATATTCCTGTTCTTTCGTGCCGAAGTTAGTTTCAGCATTCCATAAAATAGTTTCGGGGCAAAATTTCTTTTCAAATGCGGTTAGATAAGCAAAGGGTTTGAATGCTGACCCGGGCTGCCTTTCTCCCTGTGTGGCTGCATTGTATTGAGGGGAGAATAGGCATTCATTTTTTTCGGAATTACATCCCTCGGGATAGGCTTCCTCAAAGTAGCCTTTGGACCCAACCATTGCTAATATTTCACCCGTCCAGGGATCTAATGCCACCAAAGCAGTGTTATTGGCATTATAGGCTTTATTAAATTCTGACTTTTGTTTAACTATCGTTTCTATTGATTCTTGAAGCTCCCAATCAAGGGTGGAGTAGACCTTTAGCCCATTTCTGGTTAAATAATTTTCACCATAATTCTTTATTAAATATTCTTTTATTTCTAAAACAAAATGAGGGGCTAAAACCTGATTAATATCTTCCTTTGGGGTGAATGTTATTTTTTCTTCTTTAAATTGATTTGCCCCTTCTTCGTCTATGAAATCATTTTTTACCATTCTGTCTATAACGTAATCCTTCCTTATAAGGAGTTCGTCTAAATGTTCTCCGTAAGGAGAAAGATAGCTCGGAGCTTGGATGAGAGAGGTAAGAATTGCTATCTCCGGTAAGGAAGCTTCAGAAATAGGCTTTCCGAAATAGGCCTTGGACGCCGATTGTACTCCGTAACAGTTTTGCCCAAAAGGCACTTGATTCAAATAGAATTCTAAAATTTGATCTTTAGAAAATTTTCTTTCAATATCAAATGTCAATATGATTTCCTTGATTTTCCTTTCTATGGTTTTCTCATTACTCAAGAAAGAAGATCGTATTAATTGCTGAGTGATGGTTGATCCCCCATGAGTTGGCTTTCTTATTCTTAAATCGGTCAAGATGGCTCTAGCAATTCCTCTGATATCTATTCCAAAATGATTGTAGAAATTACTGTCTTCGGTCGATATAACTGCCTGTTTCATCTGTTCTGGGATTTGTTCAAAATCCACCCATTCTCTTTTTTCCTCACCGTAAATTTGATATAAGAGGACTTCTCCGGTTCGGTCATATATCCCGGTTGGTTGAAAAAGCTGTTTTTCTGTAAACTTTTCGGGGCGTGGTAAGTCTCTGCCATAGTAAATAAAGAGAAAAAAACCGGTTAATAATAAAGTAAAAAACACTATTAAAAAAAACATTAGTAACCTGGAAAACTTCTTTTTTGTCTTTGGTTCTTTTAATGTTTTTCTATGGAATTTTCTAACCGCCATAATAAATATTATTTTAGAGGAATTTATTTTATCATACCACTCAGCAGGCAGCAAGCAATAAGAAAGATGAGTTGATTTTAAAAATAACAAATGCTAAATTTAAGGTATATAACTTTAATTATCTTTATGAGGATAAATAAAAATCCGAAAAAAATTGAAGGAACATTAACTCGCAGGGTTGCCGAAGTCATACCCGGTAAAAAAGAACTTGCGAGTCTAATGAAAAAGAAAATAAAGGTTTACCTGGGAATAGACCCTACGGGAGGGAATTTACACTTAGGCCACGCAATTCCATTGAAAAAGCTTCAGGAGTTTGCCGACCTGGGTCACGACGTCATCCTATTAATCGGTACGGGAACGGTGCTTACGGGGGATCCTTCTTTAAGGTCGTCAAAAAGAGCCGATATTACGGAAAAAGAGGTAAGGGAAAATATTAAAGGATGGAAAAAACAAGCAGGAAAGATTTTAGATTTTTCAAAAGTGAAGATAAAGCACAACGGAGATTGGCTCTTAAAGTTAAAATTAAAAGACATTATTAATATTGCTTCTAATATATCGGCAATAAAGCTTTTTCAAAGGGAAATGTTCCAGAGGAGGGTAAAAAGCGGAGACACTGTATTTGTCCATGAGACTTTATATCCATTACTTCAAGGATATGATTCGGTGGTTATGGATGTTGACCTTGAAATTGGAGGAACGGACCAAGTTTTCAATATGCTCATAGGAAGAGAACTTCAGAGGAAAATGAACGATAGAGAGAAGTTTATAATAACCGTGCCCATGGCCTTGGGGACCGACGGCAGGCAAATGAGCAAGACATCGGGCAATTGTATTTGGATTTTGGATTCTCCAAACGAGATGTTTGGCAAAGTGATGTCTATATCCGACAATTTAATTATTTCATATTTTGAACTTTTTACTGACGTCCCTTCCAAAAAAGTAAAAGAGTACAAAGAAAGGTTGAGGCTAAAGAAAATTAATCCTATAGAACTCAAAAGAAAGCTTGCTTTTGGAATAGTTAAAGACTATCACTCAGAGAATGCAGCTCAAAAAGCAGAGAAGGAATTTAGTAGAGTTTTTAGAGAAAAAAAGATTCCCTCAAAAATACGACTGGCTATGGTGAAAGATTCAGTTATAGATACTTGTTCTCTTCTGGTCAAAATAAATCTAGCCCCTTCTAAAACAGAGGCTAGGCGCTTAATATTACAAGGAGGAGTAAAAATAGACGGGAAGGTTAAAAATGATTGGAAGGAAAAGATTAAGATAAAAAAAGGTCAAGTTGTTCAAGTAGGGAAGAGAAGATTTGTTCAAATAAAATAAATTAAGTCGTTTTACTTTAATATAAGTTAAAACCCCCGAAAGACGGGGGTTTAATTTTATAGAGTTTCACTTTCTTCTTCTGGCTCTTCTTCTTCTTTTTCCTTCTCCTCTTTTTCGTCATCACCATCGTCTTCTTCTTCCTCTTCAGATGATTCTTCTGTTTCTTTTTCAGGAGACTCTTCTTCGGTTGAAGCTTCTTCTGTTTCTTCCTCCGGGGTCTCGGGAGTCTTTTCAGGAGTCTCTTCAGTGTCGCCTGGGAAATTATCTAATTGGTTTAAAAACATAACTTTGTCTATGATATTTTCTTTTTTTATTCTCGACCTTTAACTTTAACGAATTGTTAAAAGATATCTACAAGAACCATTATAATGTCTATTTAAAGATAATGTCAACCCCGTAGTAGAAATTTGACTGAAATTTGCTTCATAAATTTATTTTCCGCCGAAAGAGCGGATGTCAAATTTTCACTACGGGGTCAACCCCTCCTTATGCTCTCTTTATAATTAAGAGCGTTTGCGCAACAAATTGCTATACCAAGGGCATCGGCAGCATCATCGGGTTTGGGGATTTTTTCTAGTTTAAAAATAACTTTTATCATTTCCTGCACTTGTTTTTTGCTCGCTCTTCCGAATCCGGTTACAGTCATCTTTACTTGAAGGGGAGTAAATTCATAGACCGGTATTTTCTTTTTTGCTGCCGTGAATAAAATAATGCCCTTAGACTGGCTTACGGGCATTGCCGTTTTGAGATTCTTAAAAAAATAGATATTCTCTACTGCCATAACTTCAGGACGGTGCTTTCTAATAAGCTTATTTAGCTCGCTATTTATTTTTTTAAGACGTTCTCCTTGCGGAAGGGTGGGTTCTGTTCTAATACAGCCATATTCCAGACATTTAAGATATTTTTTGTCTTTCTCGATAATTCCATATCCGGTAATGGCTGTGCCAGGATCAATGCCTATAATAATCATGTAAACATCTGGGCTCGCCTAAGTTTTGTTTCAAGAATTTTGGCGAGCAAACATTAAAATGAAAAGTTTGAATATATTTCCTGCACGGAATCATTCTCATCTAAAAGTTCAAATAGCTCATAGCAGGATTGTTTATTCTTTTCGTCGATCTCTATATTTTCCTTTGCTGCCCATTCAAGAGAGGAGGACTCAATTTTAAGACCCTTGTTTTCTAGTTCTTTCTTAACTTTTTCTAAATCTTCAACTTTTATGTAAACTGCAAGGGAATCTTTTTCCCAGCAAGTATCTTCCGCTCCTGCCTCGATTACTTTTAGTTCCAGGTCTTCTTTATCTTGCTCTTGAGTATTAACAATAGTACACCCTTTTCTTTCAAACATCCATTTTACGGATCCTTCTTCCGCTAACTTTCCTCCGTGTTTAGCTAAGATTTGCTTTATTTCCCCTATAGAGCGGTTTCTATTATCGGTAATTCCCTCGATAATTATGGCTATCCCCCCGGGACCGTAAGCTTCAAAGGTGAATTCTTCAAACGAAACTCCTTCAAGTTCTCCGGTACCCTTCTTAATTGCATTCTCTATTTTTTCTTTGGGCATATTGAAAGAGTGAGCCTTTTCAATGGCAATCCTTAAGTTAGGATTAAAATTAGGATCCCCTCCTTTCTCTCTTGCGGCAACAGCAATAAGACGGGCTAATTTTGAAAACGCCTTGCTTTTTTTAGCGTCGGTTGCGCTTTTCTGATATTTTATTGAACTCCAGTGTGAGTGTCCGCTCATATATGATTATTATACACTTTTTTAACGGTTTTTTTAAGAATTAATATTATTATTGAAGAAAAAAATGCGCAAAACAAGGCGGGAATAAGATATTTAAAAGGAGAGCTCTCTTTTTCCAAAGGCAGAACAACCGCTTTATCCTCCTTGAGATTCTCTTCCTGATTTTTTAATATTTCTAGTTTCTGAACGGGAACGCTGTTCTTTTGTTTTGGAGTGCCTCCAATAATCTCGCTTGTCTGCCAGTCTTTAGCAGAAGCCTCTCCTTTCTGAACATCTTTTCTCTCCATAGTCTTTTTACTTTTATTGTCTCCTTTGAACCATCCCGAAGAACAGTTCACTTTATCAATTGGATTTTTCCAATTGTCATAAAGCTCCAAGGTTTCGCCTTCATTTCCCAGCGCTCCGGAATAAATTAGATCAGCTGTAATGTCTGGCAACGTCTCGTCGTTTGTCCTTTCGAGCAGGTAAAAACCTTTTGGAGGAATAATCCCTTGCAGTCCTATATTAGGGGATCCGTCTTGGGCTTTTAATATCCATCCTTCAACATTTATATCGTAGGAACTGCAGTTGTAAAGCTCTATCCATTCATCGGCGTAGGAATAGGCGTTTCCCATCCAAGCTATTTCATTAATGACTAAGCAGGGGTTATCTGCTGAAATAAAATCGGCTGATATTAATTCAGTCAGTATAAGCAAAGGAAGCCAGATTTTTTTAAGAACCTCTCGCTCTGCTCGAGAACCTTGATTCGTTAAGGAATGAATATGTGGTCTTGAATTAAGAACCTTCATTAAAGTAAGGTTTGTTTTCCCCTGTACTTCACTCCCAGGTGCTGATAAGCCGATTTCGTTGCTGTTCTCCCGCGCGGAGTCCTTTCAATAAAACCGAGCTGCATTAAATAGGGCTCATAAATGTCTAAAATAGCATCTTGTTCCTCCGATGTTGCTGCTGCCAGCGCCTGAATTCCTACCGGTCCGCCTTCAAATTTTTTAATAATCGTTTCAATTATTCTACGGTCTGCCGGTTCTAGTCCGAAGTCATCTATCTCCAGAAATTCTAATGCTTTTTTAGATATATCGGAATCAATTACGCCCTTGCCTTCAATTTGGGCAAAATCTCTGACTCTTTTAAGGAGGCGGTTTGCTATCCTTGGATTGGAACGAGACCTTTCGGCAATTGTCTTAGTCGCTTCGGGAGAAGTCTTTACTTTCAAGATTCCTGCAGACCTTGATATTATTCTTTCAATATTTTCTTGAGTATAGAGGTTAAGTTGGAAAGTTGCTCCGAACCTGTTGCGCAGAGGTGGGGACAAGAGGGCTATCTTAGTTGTGGCTCCGATTAAGGTGAACGGAGGCAGTTCCAGATTTATTGTTCTTGCCATCGGTCCTCTGCCGAGAATGAGGTTTAGTCTAGCATCTTCCATCGCAGGATAGATTATTTCCTCACAAAACTTATTAAGGCGATGGAGCTCATCTATAAAGAGGATGTCTCCGGGGGAAAGATTGGTAAGAATTGCCGCTAGATCTCCCGCTCTTTCAATAGAGGGTCCGGAAGTCACTCGAATACTAGCGCCCATTTCTTTTGCAATTAAATAAGCCAGGGTAGTTTTTCCTAGGCCGCTATTTCCGTATAAAAGCAGATGTTCCGGCATTTCTCTTCTTTGCTTTGCTGCTGTAATAATTATCCTAATATTCTTTTTTACCCTATCCTGACCTATGTATTCCTGCCAGCTACCAGGCCGTAGGGTTGACTCTAACGTATTTTCTTCTTTAATTGGTTCAGGGTAGGTTTCCATAGTTTAGGGTGCTTGACAAGGTTATTTTACTTTGCTATAATACTCTATCATTGTTTAAATAAAACAGTTCCAGAGCTGGGGGTTTAGGAGTTTTTCTTAGCTGGATGTCCTGGTTTTATAGACGAGGCCACTCCTCAGAAAAATTCTAAACTTTAGATCCCAAAGCTAGAGCATTCCCCCCCAGCTCCGGGGCTGTTTTATTTCAAGAATATATGTTTATCCCTTGGCGAATCAAGATTCTGTCGAGCGTCAGCGAGGCAGGTTCTTATTTTCCGGTCACTCTTTCTATTTCTTCCAATGTGGTATCTTGCTTAAGAACCTTGATTAATCCGTCCTGTTTCATTTTTACCATACCTTTTTTAATAACTTTTTCTCTTAATGAAGATATGGAAGGATTGTTTAGTATGAACTTTTCTATTTCCTCATCCACGAGGAAAGATTCAAAAATACCTATTCTTTCCCTGTAACCAGTAAAGTTGCAGTATTTACATCCTTTTGCCTTAGGGAGCTTTAATCCTTCCTTAATCTCCGGGGCACCTATCTCTTTTGGAATATTTTTTAAGCTATCCTTTATTCTTTTTATCTCTTCAGGGGTGGCTTCTTTTACTTGGCGGCACTTGGGGCATAATTTTCTTACTAACCTTTGAGCAATTGCTATATTTATTGCAGGCCCTATGTTTACGGGTTCTGCCTCTAAGCTTACCAACCTTGCTATGGTGCCTGGAGCATCATTGGTGTGAAGGGTGGTTAAGACCAAATGTCCGGTAAGGGCAGCCTGAATAGCGATTTTCGCTGTTTCAGAGTCTCTGATTTCTCCAACTAATATTACATCGGGATCTTGGCGCATAATTGATTGCAACCCTGAAGCAAAAGTATATTTTTTAGACTGATCTACCTGTGTTTGGGTAATTCCTTCAAGCTGATACTCCGGAGGGTCTTCAATAGTGATGATTTTAATCCCCGGTTTCTGAATCTTTTTTAAAAAGGCATATAGGGTGGTAGTTTTTCCAGAACCTGTGGGGCCGGTAATGATTATCATCCCGTTAGGTCGTTGAATTTCTTTTTCAAACAAATCTAAAAGGTCTTTTCTTAGCCCGAGATTTTCTGTTTCAATCAACATCTTTGGGTCTAAAATTCTCAGTACTATTGACTCTCCGTTTTCGGTTGGCAGGGTTGAGGCCCTTACTTCAATATTTTCCTTTTCTTTGTCTTTAAAGAAAATAGTGAAACGACCCGGCTGAGGGCGGCCCGTGATATTTAATTTAATTTTAGAAAGAATTTTAACTCGAGACAGAACATTCTGATAAATGTCGTTGTTTAAAAATGTAATATCTTGCAAAAAACCATCAACCCTTAAGCGAATTTTTGTTTGGTCTTTTTGGGGTTCGAAATGTAAATCGGATGCTTTTAAAGCAACCGCACCCCCAAGTATAATTTCCAATAGTTCAGTAATAGAAGACTTTAAATTCTTTTCTATTTTCCTTTTGAGGTCAGGAATATCTTTTATCTCTTTTAGAATTGAAGTGGGAATATTTACGATCATCTTTATATTAATTCTAAAAACTTTTGATAAGCTTTGTCGAGACCTTCTTCTCTAATTAAGAAAAGAGCTGTTTTCCCCCTAGAAGTTCCCTCAAAGTACTTTAGAACTTTTTCAATTAAGTTTTCTTGGAGCGAATAGAAAATCCCCTTGATCACGGAAGGGGAATTATGGCTTTCCCATAATAACAAGAGGTTTGCAAATATCTGATTTCCGAAATTGAACTTTAGCTCCTGAAGAACTTCTGCTAAGTCTTTTGAAGTAGCATCGTGTTCTTTAAAATCCTTTTCCGTTAATCTGGTGTAATACAGTTCTTTTTCAGAATTAAAAGTCAGCTTTTCTAAAACCCTGCCTAGAAGTTTTATTTGAGCCAGGGTTTTTGTTTTGTAAAGATGTTGGATTATTTTTTGATGGTCGGCTCCTCTCTTGATAAGGGAGCTTGCCTTTTTGAATGTTTCCGGCCTAGTCCTGGCTGTCCTGAAATTTTCTGAAGTCCAGACAATTCCCGTTAAGAGAGCGGTAGAGATGTTTTTATCTATAAGACCTTCGTCAAACTCCTTGATTAAGTCAAACACAACTTCGCACAAAGAACACGATTTAATCTCTACCAAATTAACCTCTCCGAAGTTTTCATTAAAAGTGCGGTTGTCTATGTTCAAAATAGGTGTTTTGTAAAAAACTTCTGGATTTTTGCTGAAATTCTTCCCCACTTCTTCTAAATTTTTCGCTCCCAATACAATTATAAGTTCCGGTTCTTCTTGGCAATTTTGAAAAGAGTTCTGAGGGGTAAAAGAAACTTCTTTGGGAGAAATTTGTCCCTTGATAGATGTTAAAAAAATCTTTAAGCCATACTGATTCTTTTCATAAGAGAGTTCGTCAATATCTTTTGTTTTAATGGAAATAACAGATTTATTGCTTGATATAAACTGAAATCTTTTTGGAACCTTTTCGAAAAATAAACTTGTTTTTTTCCCAAGTTTTTCTAGAGTATAAAAAAGAGCGCTCCCGGCGCAAAAAACATCTCCCTCCATTAAAGCAAGCTCGCGCTTTTCGGGTAGAAAAATGCAGATATTTTGATATTTTTCAATTAGATTTTTAGCTTCTTGAAACATGTTGTACAATTAAAAGAGAAAGTTAACGAATTGCATTGCCGTTTATGATTGCAATTTGATTCCTTTAAATTAACCTATTTCATCTTATGAGTCAATATTCAACCTCCGGGCCTCTCGAGACAAAAGAACTGGGGAAGCTCTTTGCCCAAAGAATGATTGAGATAAAAAGCAGGAAAGCCCTTTTTGTGGGGCTTTTAGGCGATTTAGGGGGAGGGAAAACAACTTTTATCCAGGGGGTTTCGAAGGGACTCGGCATCAGAAAGAAGATATTAAGCCCTACTTTTGTTATAATAAAGAGATTCAAGGTTTCTAAAGAAATTGCCGGGAAATCATCTTTTAGAAACTTCTATCATATTGACTGCTACAGGATTAAGAAACCAAAAGAACTTTTAGACTTGGGGCTTGAGAAGATTTTAAGCAATCCTGGAAATATTGTATTTGTTGAATGGGCAGAAAAGATGGGGAAAAACATGCCTGGAAAACCGATTTTGATAAACTTTATTTTTGAAGATAAAAAGACAAGGAAAATCAAGATAAACTCTAAAAAATTTAAAGATTTAATTTTAAAATGAATAAGAAAAAACGTTTGGTAATAATTGACAGCAATTCTGTAATACACAGGGCCTTTCATGCCCTTCCCCCGTTGACCGATAAAAAAGGAAATCTTTCCAATGCTGTCTATGGGTTTTTCATGGTTTTTTTCAAAACAATTAGAGAATTAAATCCTGACTTTATTGTGGCTTGTTTCGATTTTCCTGCTCCCACCTTCCGCCACAAGAAATATAAGAAGTATAAGGATAAAAGGCCTCGGGCACCAAAAGAACTTTATGATCAAATTCTAAAAGTGAAACAGGTACTGGAATCTCTTTCTGTTTCTGTTTTTGAAAAGGAAGGATTTGAAGCAGATGACTTAATTGGGACTTTGGGCCATAAATTTTCTTTAAAACAAGTATTTCCCGAGATAGAAACCATTATCTTAAGCAGTGATTCAGATGTTCTGCAGTTGATTAACGAAAACACAAGAGTTTGCAGTTTGAAGAAAGGAGTGAGCGAAGCAACTCTTTACGACAAAAAAGCCGTGAAGGAAAAATACGGCTTTGATCCCGAACAAATGATTGATTACAAAGCATTGAGAGGAGATCCTTCTGATAGCATTCCCGGAGCTCCGGGAATAGGGGAAAAGACAGCTGTGGATTTAATTAAGAAATTTGCTACCGTTGATGAACTTTACGAGCATTTGGAAAGAGACAGCAAGGAGGCACAATCTTTAAAGCCGAAACTGAAAGAAATCCTAATTAAATCTAAGGACCAAGTCTTGTTCAGCAGAGAACTTGCTCAGATAGAGTTGAATGTACCCTTGAAGTTTAATTTAAATGACTGCCGGTGGCGAGGATGCAACAGAGAGCAGGCAGCGGAAGCCTTAAAGGATTTTGGTTTTGAGAGTATTATTAAACATTTGCCAGAAGCGGGGGAAAATAATGCTGGGGGAGAGTTGAGGTTGTGGTAAAATTGCAGACAAGGAGATAAATTCCTGAAAGAATTTCTTGAAGAAATACTCGGACCAATGCCGGGTTTTTCTATCTTCTAAAATTTGCTAAAATAAAGGTAGAGGTATTTTTTAAAATAAAACTATGAATAAAAAAACTATTCTTATTTTTGCAATCATTGCTTTAGTGATTTCCAGTGTCAGTATCTACATTTCTGAGACAACTCCGAAAATTTTAACGCGAGAAATAGAGGAGTTGGACGCGGAAGTTAAAAAGATAAACAGGGAGATTTCCTTGCTTAATAAAAGAACGGCTCCTTATATTTATACGGGGCAGTCTCAGGGATATATTATTGACTTTAAAAACGGAGCCCGTTTTTATTTTACGGGAGATACGGGGTTAAGCGCAGATCTTAAGTTAATAGGAGATTACTACAATCCTAACGTTGTCTTTCTTCCTATCGGGAACATATATACTCTTGATTCGGAGGCAGCTGCTTATGCAGCAAGTTTAATTGATCCAAGCGACTATATTATTCCTACCCATTACGGAAGCTTTTCCGAATTGGAAGAGAGCGCAGAAAACTTTTTCCAAGAACTTAAAAAGTATAATTTAAGAGCTTCACCTCTTGAATTTGAACCGGGAGAGCAAAAGGAAATAATGGGTATTAAAGTGGAATGGCTAGGGCACAATCACTGGCTTCTTGAAAGTTCCGAAGGAACAAGAATATTGATTGACCCCGCAGTTAATTACAATCCCAGTTTTCCTCAAAAATATCAGCAATTAACTCAATTAAATGAGATTGACTTGATTTTAATTACCAATGGTCATTTTGACAGCATGGTCCTTTCGGATATTAAAAAATGGGGACAACTTTTTAATCCTATCTTCATTACTCCATATGAGATCGGGGTTTGGCTGAAATCGTATTTCCCCATCTACAAGATTATCCCCGTTGACAAAGGAGCCAAAATTACAAAAGACGAATTGAGGAAAATGGCGCTAAAGGATGAAGACTTAGAGAGAATGGGTGACCTTATAATAAGAGTTGTTCCTGCGTCGCACAGTTCTTCAGTTACTCCGGAATAAAGAAGTTTATTCTGAAAATAGTTATGAAGAAGTATTCTCTAAGAACAATTATTTTAATTACTCTACTGATTGTAGGAGTTAGCATATCTGCTCTCGTCTATTTTTTTATTAGTCAGCACAGAGAAGAGCTAATCATGGCTACTATTGAAGAGAAGATAAATCTGGCTGAAACTATTAACGAAACAATGGCTTCGCCTATTTGGATATATAGGTTGGCCTTGGTCCCCGGCATGGAGAAAGCTTTTTTAAACGAAATGGCAAGCTTTAAAGATGTAATTTACATTAGAATTGTTAATCAAGACGGTACTATTTACAGGAGCAATATCGAAAGCGAATGGGGTGAGACTATCGAAGATCCCGATATTTTTACGGTGGCAAGAACGGGCAAGGAAAAAGTAAAAGATCAAATATTCAAAGGGGAGGAAATAAAAGTGATAATTTACCCCGGTTATCAAAATAGAACGGTTTGGATCGGGTTTTCTTTAGAAGGCGTTAAGGGAGAAGTGAAATGGATGTGGATTAGGGACTTAACAGTAACATGGGGAGGACTTCTTGTTCTAATTCTATCTTTATTCTTGGTTATCGAACATAATATTATCGTGCCAATTAAAGAGATAGTTAGGGTTTGTGAAGAAGTTAAAAAGGGTCGTCTTAATGCGCGAATAAAAATTTCTTCCAAAACAGAAATAGGTGAGTTTGCCGATATCTTTAACCAAACAGTTGAAAGACTCAAAGGGTCAAAAGAAGCTTTAGAAGAGTCAGAAATGGTTTTGCGGATAAAGGTTGCGGCACGAACCAGAGAATTGAGAGAACTAGCGGGAAATTTGGAAGAGAAAGTTAAAGAAAGGACAAAAGAACTGGAAACTAGAATAAAAGAGCTTGAGAAATTTCATAAACTAACCATAGGCAGGGAATTAAAAATGATAGAACTTAAAAAAGAGCTGAGAAAGATAAAGAAAAAATCAAGTAAAAAATAGTTCAGAAATATGTCGTTAACATTTAAAGAAGAAGTTGAATTAATAAATGAAAAAAAGGGACAAATAATTGGAATGTCTTTAAAAAAAGACAGGGAGTTTGTTTTAGAAAGGAAAGGAGAAGAAGGACTTAAGAAAGTTGAAGAAGAAATGGAAAAATTTGGTTATTCGTTAAAATGTGAACAAATAAAAGACTATAAATGGTATCCTGTTCAGCTTGATTCTCTCTTTCTTCTGGTGGCAAAAAAGACATTTCATTGGAATGACAAGATGATGAGAAAATGGGGGTGCTGGGCGGCAAAGACCCACTTTCTGGCAAAAATAATGGCAAAGTTTTTTATTTCTAAGAAGAAATTTGAAAGGGCTGGGGTTGCCACTAGGTTTTGGAGAAAATACTATACTCAAGGATTTCTTACAGTTAATTTTGATGATAGAAATCGATGCGGCACTGTGGAAATTAGAGATTTTCTTGTAGTGCCGATTCATTATCGTTATCTTGAAGGATATTTTTCCCAAATCGTATCTCTTGTTATATTGTCCAGCAAGCTGAAGATTGAAGAAACGCCAGCGGGGAAGAAAAACACTTTCAGATTCAAAATAACCTGGTAAATCTATATCTAAATGCCAAAACAAATAGAGGAAAAATTAGGAGAGGAAGACCAAAAAGATCAATTGCTTCAAATGGCAATAGACGATTTACGAGATCTTGACTTATACATCCAAGAACTTTCGACTTTTTTGCCTTTAGCTTTCTGTGCTATTAATCCTTTCGGGTTGGTCATTACTGTTAATCTGGCCTTTCAAACGTTTACCGGTTTTAAAGAATCGGAAATTATTGGAGGAAAGGTAGAAATACTGTTCCTTGACAAGGAGAAATTCAGAAACTTACTTTCCAGCAGGGAGCTCAAGGAAGAAGGGAAGATAAGCAAAGAAATGCGTCTTGTAACAAAAAGGAAGGAAGAGGTTCCAGTAAGCGTTTCGATTGCAACAAGAAGAGGTGAAGATAAAGAGGTCATAGGATATTTTGTAGCTCTTTTTGATGTAAGTCGTTTTGAAGAACTGAGAAAAGGTCTGGAGAAAAAGGTTAAAGAAAGAACGAAAGATTTAGAAATACGTACGGAAGAAATAGCAGAGTCACGATTAGCTCTGATGAATATTCTTGAAGATGTTGGGGAAGCGCGTAAGACAGCGGAAAACGAAAGAGAAAAAACGCTAACTATTATTACGAATTTCTCTGACGGACTTTTGCTTTTTGATAAAGCAGATAATTTATCCTTAGCAAATTTTCAAGCAGAAAAGTATCTTAATATTGATATTAAGAAAATGATTGGGCAAAATATCTCGGAGATCATTAATGTCCCTGCTTTTAAAAAGATAATAGAATGTATAACAGACTCTAAAAGTTCTAAAATTAAAAGAATGTATAGGCAGGAACTTGCCCTGGGTAAAGAATCTATTTTTGAAATCTCTACCATTTTCCCCGAAGAGGGAAAGCAGGAAAGCGGAATTTTAGTTGTTTTACATGATGTTTCCAGAGAAAAAGTTGTAGAAAAACTAAAGACTGAATTTGTATCGCTTGCTGCTCATCAGTTAAGAACTCCTTTATCAGCAATTAAATGGACTCTGAAAATGCTTTTGGATGGGGACTTGGGAGAAATCGGGAAAGAGCAGAGAGAATATGTTGAAAGAACTTATCAGTCTAACGAAAGAATGATATCCCTAGTTAATGATCTTTTAAACGTTACCAGAATTGAAGAAGGAAGATACCTTTACAAGCCAGTGCTAATCGATATCGAGCCTGTAATAGATTTCGTAATAAACTCTCTTAAGGAGAAGGTAGAAAAAAGAAAAGTTAAGGTAGTGTTTACAAGACTCAAGAAGAAGCTGCCAAAAGCAAAGGTAGATGTGGAAAAGATAAGGCTGGCAATTCATAATCTTATAAATAACGCTATTTCATATACTCACGTTGGAGGAAAAGTTACAGTCTCTCTCAAAAATAATAAAGAGGAGGTAGAGTTTAGAGTTTCCGATAATGGTATTGGGATTTCCAAAGACGAGCAAGAACGCGTCTTTACTAAATTTTTCAGGGGGAATAATGCCGTTAGAAAGGAAACAACGGGGACAGGATTAGGCCTTTATATCACTAAAAACGTTATAGAAGCTCACGGAGGAAAAATTTGGTTTAAGTCAGAAGAAGGTAAGGGGAGCACCTTTTATTTCACTCTGCCTGCAGCAAATAACTAGCAATCTATTGAAGATTTCTTAAAAAGGCTTTAAAATAAAAGAAGATAATTAAGTCGAAAATAATTCCTTATTTATAATTTAAATTATGGAAAAGAAAATCTTATTAATAGAAGATGAACAAATCATAATAGACCTTCTCCAGAGGAAGTTAACTGAAGAAGGATATGAGGTTCATGTAGCTAAAGACGGGGAAGCAGGCCTTAAAGCAATGAAGGAAATATCCCCCGATCTTATTCTGCTTGATATTATCATGCCTAAGATGGGAGGATTGGAAGTGATGGAAGAGATGCAAAAAGATCCTGACTTAAAGAAAATTAATGTGATTGTGGTTTCTAATTCTGGCCAACCCGTAGAATTAGACAGGGCCCAGAAATTGGGGGCGAAGGACTGGCTGATCAAAACCGAATTTGACCCTCAAGAGGTAATAGACAAGGTTAATAATCAATTAGTGAATAAATAAGGGTGTTTTAACGTTTTAACATTTTTAAAATGTTGGTATGTTCTAATGCCCTACAAGGGTTTATGGAGAAAAGAATTTTAATTATTGAAGATGATAAATTCTTAAGAGAATTGATCATCAAAAAACTGAATAATGAAGGATATGAAGCGTTTGGGGCGGTTGATGGAGAAGAGGGTTTGGAAAAAGTTAAAAAAGAAAATCCTGACTTAATTTTGCTAGATTTGATATTACCGGGCATAGACGGCTTTGAGGTTCTGTCAAAGATAAAAGAGGATGTCGTCTTGTCTTCTATCCCCGTAATTATTCTTTCCAACCTCGGGCAGAGGGAAGAGGTGGAAAAAGGTTTAAAGATGGGGGCAGTCGATTATATGATAAAAGCTCACTTCACACCGGGTGAGATTACAGAGAAGATTAAAACAGTTTTAAAATAGAAAATTTGAATCAAGAAGTAATCTAAGAAATTTCAAATAGAATTATGCCTGAACTTCCCGAAGTGGAAACTACAGTAAATGGTTTAAAAAAAGAAATCCTCGGTCGAAAGATCGAGGATGTTTGGACTGATGTTGAAAAAATGGTAAAAAATCCTTGTACTTTTAATGCTTTTAAAAAAGAGCTTATTGGAAGAAAGATTATCAAGGTTTGGCGCAGGGCCAAGAATATTCTTATTGACCTGTCCCGGGGGAAAACTATGCTTGTTCACCAAAAGATGACCGGACACTTTCTTTTAGGTAATTGGATTTTCAGAGAAGGAAATTGGACTCCCAAAACGAAGAATTCTCTCTTAGCCGATCCTGCAAACAGATTTTTACATTTAATATTTTGGCTTGATAACGGAAAGATGCTTGCCCTTTCAGACCTTAGAAAGTTTGCAAAAGTTGAGCTTTGGGACAAGTCCGTCTTGTTGGATTCCGAGAAGTTTAAGAGTTTGGGACCGGAGCCACTAGATAAAGCATTCACATTCGAAAAGTTTAAAGAGTGCGTTGGCAAGAAAAAGAGCAAGATTAAAAAAGTTTTAATGGATCAGGAGGTATTAGCGGGAGTAGGGAATATCTATTCAGACGAAATTTTATGGAGAGCAGAAGTTCATCCCCTAAAAGAGGTTCCAAGGCTGAAAGAATCGGAACTTGAGAAAATCTATTTAATGCTGATTAAAACCCTGAAAGAATCCATTAATCTTAAAGGAGAATCAATATCTGATTTTAGAACGGTCACTGGAGAAAAAGGAAGTTTTGATATTTTGAGAAAAGTTTATCGCAGGGAAGGAGAAAGATGCTTTCGCTGCGGCAGTATTTTAAAGAGAATAAAATTGGGCAGCAGGTCTTCCTATTTTTGCCCAAAATGTCAAAAGATATGATTATTCTACTTTACGGAGTTTGTACATACAGGCTGAATCAAAAATTAAATGAGATTAAAAATCTTTATCGGCAAAAGCATAAAAATTCTTTAGATTTGCAATGTTTTGATAATGAAGCTTCGTCGGGAACGTCCGGGCAAAAAATGATTGCGATTGAAGATTTAAAAAATGATTTTCAACAATCTTCCATGTTCAAGGAGAAAAAGCTTTTTATCGTAAAAGATATGTTTGATAATAAGGAGCTTAAGGAAGGGTTCCTTGAGAACGCAAAGATTTTTCTCGAAAGCGAAGACATAATTCTTCTTTTCCAAGAAGGAAAGATACCTTCGAACGATGCTTTATTAAAATTCCTGAAAAAAAGTAAGAATGTAAAAATATGTGAGTTTGAACCCTTAGAAACAGAAAAATTAAGAAGCTGGGTTAAAAGGCAATTTAAGGATTCTCAAGTTGATATTGAGCCTGAAGCATTGAAAAAATTAATTGATTTTGTCGGCAACAATCTCTGGCGCATGTCTAATGAAATTAAGAAGATCATTAGCTTTAAACGTAAAGGAAGCGTCAGCAATCAGGATATTGAAACTTTAATTGAGCCGAAAATTGATGTAGATATTTTTAAAACTATTGATGCTATAGCTCTGAGGAATAAAAAGCAAGCTCTCAAACTGATTCGTGGCCATTTAGAAAAGGGAGATTATCCTCTTTTAATCCTTTCAATGATAAATTTTCAGTTTAGAAATATTGTTATTGTTAAAGATATGATGGAAAAGAATATTTCTTATAGTGATATCTTAAGAAAAACTAAACTCCATCCTTTTGTGGTTAGAAAAAGCTGCAACCTTGCTAGAAAATTTAGCAAGGAAGAATTAAAAAAAATCTACCAAGATATTTTTAAGGTAGATTTTAATATTAAAACAGGAAAGATTGAACCTCAAACGGCGCTTGATATCTTAATTGCCCAGATTTAGCTTTTCTTCTGAGTTTTATTAACCTTCTCGGCTATGTTTGATTTCTTTCTTGAGGCCTTGTTCTTTTTAATTACCCCGGTCTTAGCGGCCTTGTCTAAGCTCTTATAAATTTGGGGGAGGAGAGATTTTACTTCTTCTATCTTGCCTTGAGAAATCAAAACATCTGCCTTTTTGAAAAGGCTTTTTATTCTTTTCTTCCTGCGTATATTTCTAATCTTTCTTTTTGGATTTTGTCTTAAAGCTTTTTTTGCTGATTTTATTATTGGAGACATATTATAAATATGTTAGCATCTTTTACTTTTTTTTCAACTATTTTTATTTAAGAACCTTATTAATTTAAAGATTTTATCAAATCGCGGATTTTAGCCGCTCTTTCAAAATCAAGAGTTCTTGCTGCCTTTTTCATTTCTTTTTCCAGAAGTTTCTTATCTTTTATCATCCAGAACTCAAGACCCACCGTTCTCTCTTTTGAAGCAAAGGGCCAGTTTTTGATTTCTTTTGTAATGGGTTTTGGGGTTATGCCGTGAGTTTTGTTAAATTTTATTTGAATTTTTCTTCTTCTTTCAACCTCATCCATGGCTTCCTTGATTGATTTCGTTAATTTGTCGGCATAAAGAATTACATGTCCTTTTATATTTCTCGATGCCCTTCCCATGGTCTGGATTAAGGTTGTTTTATTTCTTAAAAAACCTTCTTTATCGGCGTCAAGAATAGCGATAAGAGAAACTTCGGGCAGGTCCAACCCCTCTCTTAAAAGGTTTATGCCTACGACAGCATCATATTTTCCCCTCCTTAAATCGTTTAAGATTTGAGGTCTTTCCAAAGTTTTAATTTCAGAATGGAGATAGTGGTTTTTAATATTCTTTTCTGACAGATATTCGGATAAATCTTCAGCCGTTCTTTTGGTCAGCGTTATAGCCAATGTTCTTTCTTTGTTTTCAGCTCTTTTTTTAATTTCTTTTACAAGATCTGAAACCTGATTTCTTATGGGTCTTATTTCGACGGAAGGCTCTAAAAGTCCGGTTGGTCTTATTAACTGTTCTGCGAGCAGAGAATCTCTATTGCTTTTAATTTTTGACATTTCATAAGGCCCTGGGGTGGCCGAAATAAATACTGTCTGCCCAATTTTTTCTTCGAACTCTTCAAAGCTTAAGGGGCGGTTGTCTAAAGCTGATTTTAGACGGAATCCATATTCAATTAGAACATTTTTTCTCGAACGGTCCGTATTATACATGGCATTTAACTGAGGTATGCTCATATGTGACTCGTCGATAAAGGTAATGTATGAGGATTCTTTTTTTGAAGAGTTTTTGTTTCCAGATTCAAGATAGTCAAGAAGGGCAAAAGGAGGGGATCCCGGATCTCTAAATTCTAAATGTCTTGAGTAATTTTCAATTCCGTGGCAGAATCCTGTTTCTTTTAACATCTCAAGATCATGATTCGTTCTTTGGGTCAACCTTTGTATTTGGAGCAGCTTTTTCTCTTTTTTTAATTCTTTAACTCTTTGCTGAAGTTCGCTTTTGATATTTTCAATAGCAATGTCTAGTTTTCTCTCAGGAGCTGTCCAAAAATGAGCAGGGAATATTTTCAAATCAGGGATTTGAGAATTAAAAGCAGGATTTGCAGAAGATTTTGCTTTCGAGATATTTCCTATTTTTCTTCCCAGGAACTCCACCCTTACAATTTCATTTCCAGTTATTAAAAAGATATCAACTATTTCACCTCTTGCCCTGAAAGTGCCCGGTTTGAAATCAATGTCATTTCTCTGGTATTGGAGATCGACAAGATGTTTCATCAGCTCCTTTCTTTCAATTCTTTGCCCTCTTTCAATTTGTAAAGAAACCTCCTGGTAGTTTTCGGGAGAACCAAGATTGTAGATGCAAGAGACGGAGGCAATTACGATAACGTCCTTTCTTTTTAAAATGTCTTGCACTGCAGCGTGTCTTAATTTGTTAATTTCTTCATTAATGTTAGCGTCTTTTTCAATATAGGTGTCGGTTTGGGGAATATATGCTTCTGGCTGATAATAGTCGTAATAGCTGACGAAATAATGGACTCCTGCTTCGGGAAAAAAGCCTTTAAATTCTTGATAAAGCTGAGCGCAGAGGGTTTTGTTTGGGCTTATAACAAGAGCCGGTTTCTGCATTTTCTCAATAATTGAAGCCATAGTCATAGTTTTCCCGCTTCCCGTAACGCCCAAAAGAACCTGATTTTTCTTTCCAGATTTAATATTTTTGGTTATTTTTTCTGCAGCTTGAAACTGGCATTCGGTAGGCTTGAAGCTGGAGCGGATCTTGAATTTTCTTAGACTTTGCTTCATAAACGCATCTTATATTCTAAAGAAAAAATGGTATAATAAGGCAATGATTAACTATTTAAAAGGCAGAGTTATATATAAGAATGATAAGTCTTTGATTCTTGAAAATCAAGGCATTGGTTTTAAGGTTTTCTGTTCCGATAAAGTAATGGGAGAGATTAAACTGGGGCAGGATTGTGAAATATTCACCTTCCTTTATTTTAAAGAAGAAAGAGTTGAACTTTACGGATTTTTAACACTGGAAGAACTTGAACTTTTTGAAACATTAAAAAGTATTTCCGGCGTTGGACCTAAGACTGCTTTAGATCTTTCTTCTTTCGGCTCTCTGGAGAGCTTAAGAGTAGAGATGGAAAAAGAGGATTTCCATCGTAAGATTAAGGGGATTGGCAAGAAAAAGATGCAGAAGATAATTTTAGAATTGACTGGCAAAATTGAAGAGATCTCAAAAAAAGAAAAAGAAGAACAGGACGAAGTTCTTGAAACCCTGGTTTCTCTGGGCTTTTCCAGAAGAGAGGCAAGAGAAGTTCTCGGTAAACTACCTAAAGAAATCGAAGACAGCAAACAAAGAGTCAAAGCGGCTTTAAAAATGCTTGGTAAATGAAGAAAATAATTAAAAAACTTGTACCTGGTTTTATTATAAGTTTGTACCATTTTTCCCTTGCTCTTTTAGGAGCTATTTTTTATGGATTTCCCTCAAAGAAGATTAACGTGATTGGCGTTACCGGTACTAATGGAAAATCAACTGTGGTCGAAATGATATCTGAAATCTTAAAAGAGTCCGGGCATAAGGTTGCCTCGATATCTTCAATTAGGTTTAAGATTGGTAGCAAAGAATGGCAGAATGATTTGAAGATGACAATGCCTGGAAGATTTGCTCTCCAGAAATTTTTAAAACAGGCTTTGATTGAAAAATGCGATTATGCGGTGATAGAAGTGACTTCAGAGGGGATAAAGCAATGCCGCCATAAATTTATTAATTTTGGTACAGCTGTCTTCACTAATTTAACCCCCGAGCATATAGAATCACATAAAGGATTTGAGAACTATAAAAAAGCAAAAGGCAGGCTTTTCAAAAGCGCAAAAAGAATTCATGTTATAAATTTGGATGATAAAAATGCAGAATACTTTTTAGGATTTTTAGCAAAAGAAAAGTATGGATATGCAATAAAGTTTCAAACTAAGAAGTTAAAAGGTAAAGATAGAGGCCAAAATCTAAGACTAACGAAAGCTGAAAGTTGTCAATTGTCATCTAAGCAAACAAAGTTTTTTGTAGGCAATACAGAATTTAATTTGAAATTATTGGGCAAATTTAATATTTACAATGCTTTGGCTTCTATCTGTGTAGGAATTTCCCAAAGTATTGATTTGAGAGTTTGCAAAAAAGCTTTAGAGAGAATCGAAGAGATCCCGGGCAGATTGGAAATTGTTATTAAAAAACCTTTTAATGTTATTGTTGATTATGCTCACACTCCTGACGCCCTCCAAAATCTATATCAAACTGCTTTAGAATTTAAAATCAAGAAATCAAAAATGATATGTGTTTTGGGTTCTTGCGGGGGGGGCCGTGATAAATGGAAGAGGCCCGAGCTTGGTAAAATTGCTTCAGAATGCTGCGACAAAATCATTTTGACAAACGAAGACCCTTACGACGAGGACCCAAAAGAAATAATAGAGCAAATAAGGAGGGGCGTTATTGAAAGGGAAGGATTAGAAGTTTTTGAGATTCTAGATAGAGAAAAAGCGATAGAAAAATCATTAAGATTAGCCCATCCTTCAGACACAGCTATCATTAGCGGGAAGGGTTCGGAATCTTGGATGTGTATTTCCAATGGCAGAAAGATTCCATGGGATGACCGCAAAATAGCGAAGGAGAAATTTGAAAAAATGTTTTTTCAATAATAAAAGATAGGGAAACTGCCAGTTTTAAATTATAGACAATCTTGAGGTTGTTACAATGAAAGGTATAAAAAGATATTAAACGATTTGTAAAATAATGAAATAAATCAAAATCATGGATGACAAAAAAGAATCAAAAGATTTTATTAATCTAGGGATAATTGTTAACGATAAAGGCGAGGTTTTGATGATTCGCCGGGTGAAAAAAGAAATTGGCAAAGACAGTTCAGTCTTGGAATGGGCTTTTCCAGGCGGTAAACAGCGGTTTGACGAAAGCAGAAGCAAATGTGTTGAAAGGGAGGTTTTAGATGAAACGGGTTATGACATTAAATCAGTGAAAGAAATATCTTTGCGAGTTCATCCTCAGATTTTAGTATTTATTGTTTACCATCTTTGCGAGCTGAAAATAGAGAAACCCATTGCTGAACCAATAGAACCCCATGAAGTGGCTGAAATTAGATGGGTTAAGAAAGAAGATATTAAAAACCTTATTACAACCAATCTCGACGAAAAAGTAAGTGAAGAGCTGGGACTGAGGTAAAACGGAAAATCGGTTGAGGTTAAATCTCAACACAGAAACTGTTGACCCCCGAGATCAGTAAGCCTTAAGGGTAAATATAGTATGCAGGAGAAAAGATTTCAAAGGAAAAAAGAAGGTTTTGTTTGTGAGCACTGCGGTAAATTTACCAGAGGTACAGGATATACCGATCACTGTTCTGAGTGTTTATGGTCAAAACATGTAGACGTTAATCCCGGAGACAGAAAATCAGGATGCGGTGGATTGATGAAGCCGATAGCAGCAGAAGTTAAGGGCGAGGGTTATATTATCTATTATCGATGTGAAAAGTGCGGCCATGAACATAGGGTAAAATCTTCTCCCGAGGATAACTTTGAAAAAATTCTTGAGCTAGTGAAAGAACCAATACCGAATTAAAATAGAGCAGTCCTGATAAAATAAAAGAGAATATGGATAAAAATAGTTTAGTAAAAATTAGTGACTGGTTATGGGAAGTCCCGAAAGACCTAAGCAGGGGTATGAAAGTGCCTGCACGAATTTACAGTTCTGAAAAGATGCTCCCATTGATAGAAGAAAATGCCTTGAAACAGCTGATAAATATTACTACCCTGCCCGGAATTGTAAAATATGCCATTGGGATGCCCGACATTCATTCAGGTTACGGTCCTCCCATAGGAGGAGTGGGGGCGGTAGATTTTACCCAAGGCGTTATCTCGCCCGGCTTCGTCGGTTTTGATCAAAATTGCGGAGTCAGATTATTAAAATCAGAATATATTGAAAAAGAAATTCGTCCACATTTGGATAAATTGATTACTAGAATCCAAGAAGAAATTCCTTCGGGGTTGGGTGAAGCAAGGGAAACTAAGCTTTCTTTTAAAGAAGTGGATGAAGTTTTGGAAGAAGGGGTAGTTGGTTTGATTAAAAAAGGTTATGGGACAAAGGATGATATTGAGAATTGTGAAGAAGGGGGGAAAATGGAAGGGGCCGATGCTTCCTGCGTTTCAGAAAGAGCAAAATCCCGAGGAAGGAATCAAGTGGGAACCCTAGGTTCAGGGAATCATTTTTTAGAAATTCAGAAAGTTGAAGAGATATTTGACGATCAAAAAGCAAAAGCTTTCGGACTTTTTGAGAATCAGGTGGTAATTATGATACATACCGGTTCCAGAGGCCTTGGGCATCAAAACTGTACGGATTATTTAAAAACAGCAGGGGAGGCTTTGAAAAAGTATAAAATAGATATTCCTGACAGGGAAATGGCCTGTATGCCTTTTAACTCCCCGGAAGGGCAGAGATTCTTTAAAGCTATGTGTGCTGCCTGTAATTTTGCCTGGGCAAACAGACAAATGATTGCTTTCTATATCAGAGAAATTTGGAAAAAGATTTTTGGGAACGAAGCAAAACTTGAACTTCTCTATGATGTTGCTCATAATATTGCCAAAATCGAAGAGCATGAGGTCGATGGAGTTAAAAAGAAATTGATAATTCACAGGAAAGGGGCAACTCGTGCTTTTCCTCCTGGACACGCGGACATTCCTGAAAAATATCGTTTGGTCGGACAACCCGTCTTAATACCCGGAAGCATGGGAACATCTTCTTTTGTTTTGGCAGGGTGTACAAAATCAGGAGAAGCATGGCATACTGTAAACCACGGAGCAGGCAGAATCATGTCAAGAAAACAAGCAATTAGACAAATTTCAGGCAATGAGGTTATAGAAGAATTAAAACGTAAAGGAATAATTATTAAATCTCATTCTATGAGGGGGATTGCAGAGGAAGCGCCAATGGCTTACAAAAACATTGACGACGTTATTAAAATTGTCTGCAATGCAGGTTTAGCTGAAAAAGTAGCGCGATTAGTACCCTTAGCTGTTGCCAAAGGAGAATAATAAAGGTAAGATTAGCTTGCGTTTCGGCATTTTTTATTTTGACCCTTATTTGAGAAAAACAATCCTATGAGTGAAAAGAAATTTCCCAATTCAATAAAGAAATATATTCGTAAAGAAAAAGCCCGCATTAGAAGGGGGGTTTTAGGGTTGAAGGAGCAAAACGAACTAATTGATAATATTTACAGCAGTATTTTAAATAATCAGAAGGAAAAAGTCGGAGAGGTAAAGATAAAGAAGGAGGTAAAAAAATAAAAAACATATGACCGTTAAAGATATTTACAATTTAGCGATAAAAATGGGAATCGAAGCTGATTTTCGAAGCAAAGATCAGATTGATAAATTTTTAGGGAAGAAGAAAGAAAAATATAATAAGTTGACAGGCGAAAAGAAGGAAGAGTTTGACACAGAAGCTTTAACCAATCCTTATTTAGATTCAAGGATCTACAATATTTCTGAAGATAAAGAAATAAAGAAAGTAATGGTCGGTATTGATATTGGGCCTGCTGAAATTCTGATGGCGAAAGAAATCGGCGGTATAGATTTGATTATTGCTCATCATCCTTTGGGAAAAGGATTGGCGCATCTTTCCGATGTCATGGATTTGCAATGCGATGTTTTAAATTACTACGGAGTTCCTATCAATATTGCCGAAGGTCTTATGAAACCAAGAATTAGTGAAGTGGCCAGAGGCACTAATAAGCTTAATCACCAAAGAACAGTTGATGCTGCCAGGATATTAAAAGTAAACCTTGTTAATTTTCATACTCCTTGCGATAATCTTGCGGCAAATTTTTTGAGAAAGGAAATAGAACAAAAGAATCCAGAAACAGTGGGGGAAATAATTGATTTGCTGAAAAGCATTCCGGAGTATAAAGAGGCCATGAAAATTGGAGTTGGTCCGAAAATCTTTGTTGGTGCTGAAGAAAATCGCTGTGGCAAAATTGCTCTAAGTGAAATTACGGGCGGGACGGAAGGTTCTGCAAAACTTTATCCTAAATTAGCTCAGGCAGGAATAGGCACTGTGATAGGAATGCACATTTCGGAAGAGCATAAAAAAGAAGCTGAGACTGAGAATTTGAACGTCGTTATAGCAGGGCACATGTCTTCCGATTCTTTAGGAGTAAACTTGTTTTTGGATGAGTTGGAGAAACAAGGAATAGAAATTATTCCCTGCTCTGGATTGACCAGGGTAAAAAGGACTTAAAAAAAGCCTAAATGAAGAAATATTCTTCAAAGCCTGCTAAAAAAGGTAAAGTGGCCTATCGTACCCCGAGCCGTTTTGTCTATAAAAAATGCCAGGAAACAGAGAAAACGAAAAACAAGAGAAAGTAGAGCATTTAAATTTAAAGAGCCGTTTAAAAACTTTTATTTGGGAAGTTTTTTTATTTTGTCTGACATTTTTTATTGGTCTTGTAAGCGCCGTAAGGCTCGGAAAAACTTTAGAGCTCCAAGAAATTGTATTGCCTGAGATCTCTTTTTGGAACTTTATTCTGGCATTCTCTATTGCCACTTTATTTATTCTCTTCGTTTCATTTTCTCCGATTATTAAAAAAGGCAAGGGAGCAATTTACAGAACTCTGTTTGTCGTTACTATTTGGTGGACAGGAGCAAGCCTGATTTCCGTATGGTTGTTTGATATCGCGGCCTTATCTTTAATGGGGCTTTTAATTCTATGGCGCTGGAAAAAGCCTAATGTTTTTAACCATAATCTTTGTATGGTTTTGGGATTGGCGGGAGTCGGAGCTATTTTAGGAATGAATATTAATCCTAAAACAATGATATTACTGCTTCTGCTTTTTTCAGTTTATGACTTTATTGCTGTTTACAAAACAAAGCACATGCAGAAGATGGCAAAAGAGATGGCGAGACACAGAGCAGTTTTAGCCTTTATTATCCCAAAAGAGATAGTTGATTTTAAAAAGTCTTTAGAAGAAACAAAGCCGGGCGGAGAATTTCTAATGTTAGGGGGCGGGGACATTGTTTTCCCTTTGGTTTTTTGCGTTAGTCTTCTCTCTTCGGGAGTTGCGAATGCTTTAATTGTAGCTGTTTTTTCTCTTATAGGGCTTTCGGTCAGTTTTTTGATATTTATCTCTCAAAAATTGAGAAAGCCGATGCCTGCGCTCCCTCCGATAGCTTTTTTCTCAATTATTGGCTACTTTCTTACGCTCTTATTTAATTAACAGAGATAAGAAAACTGCTTTTTAAAGGCAGTTTTTTAATTCAAGATATATATCTATACCTTAGCGAATCAAGGTTCCGACGAAGCCAGATTCTTAATTCCCAAATTCTTTTATCATATAGGAATCCTTTAAACGATATCCCAGTTTAGAAGAATAATATTTTCTTACTCCTATTCCGGAAATTACGGCAATTTTATTGAAGCCAAATTCTTTTTTGGCTATTTTTTCTGCTTCCTTTATCAACCTTTTACCGAGACCTTTATGTTGGAGAGATTTTTTAGAAGAGTGTTTTTTATGGATTGGACGGAGCTGACCGTAAGTATGGACTTCCCTTATTATCGCTGAATTCCTTAAACAAAGAAAAGTATTTTCAGAAGAATGAGGGGAAGGAATTCTTAACCTTAGAAGGCTATAGATATTTTCCCGTTTTTTGTCTTCGAAACTCAAGAATATCTCTTTTCCTCCGGAAGCTTTGTAATCTTGTCGGAATATCTTTAATTTTTCTAAGTTAAAAGTTTTTTCTCTGGCTTCGCGGCATCTGATGCACTTGCATCTCCATTTTTCTTTTTTTGCTTCTTCTGCAATAAATTGCCTTAAATTTGAAATCTTGGCGGGGCCTGCGACAATTTTTTTAGAGGGAATGTCTCTTGTAATCCTTTGGATGCGTACATAATAGGGGATTTCTTTTTTAATGTCTTTTATGAGTTTTATAAGTTCTTTTTCAGAGTATGGCTTATATTTCTTTTCTTTCCAAAGTTTATAAAGTTCGGTATTCTTTATAATCGCAGTGGGGTAGATTTTCAAGAAATCGGGCTGGAAATTAGGATTTGAAAAGAGTTCCTTAAACATTTTTTTATCCTTTTTCAAATCGGAACCAGGCAGGTTCGGCATCATCTGATAGCAGATTTTAAATCCTGCATCCTTTAAAAGTTTTGTTGCTTGTATGGTTTCCTTTACATAATGACCCCTTTTAATTGTTTTTAAAATATTATCGTAGATGCTCTGAACTCCCATCTCTACCATTGTTATGCCTAACTTTCTCATTCTCTTAATTTCTATTTTTGTAATAGAATCAGGTCTTGTTTCAATTGAGAGACCTACTATTCTTGATTTTGCTTTTTCGTTTTTCTCTTGCAGTTGGGTTAAAATCTGTCTTTTTCCTGTTTTCTTGCCGAAATCGTTACAGGCACGGAAACATTCTTTTACGAACCAAGTTTGATACTGTTTTGGATAGTAACTCCAAGTGCCTCCAATTATCCTAAGCTCTACTTTATCAATAGGATGTCCGTTATTTTTTAAAGCCCTTAGGCGCATCCGAACTTGTTTGTACGGGTGATATTTATTTAAGACGGCTCTCATCACTGCCGGTTCAGAATCAAGGTAGCTTTTAGGAATTCCTTTCTGGCTTGGACAGTAGATGCACTTACCTGTGCAAGGATATGATTTTGTCAAAACAGAAACATTAATTATTCCCGAAAGAGAACGCACTGGTCGGGTACGCAATAGACTTTCAATTGTTTTTGAAGGTTTTATTCTTTTATAGCCGAGTAATTTATGATAAGCTTTTAGTAATTCAGCATTGGAAGGAAATGAAACCTCATATTCTTTTGCTGCTCGTCTTTTCATACAAGCCAGATCTTTTTGAGAACATGCTTTCGATGATATTAATCTTCTAACAATTGTTTTATTTATTTCTTTGGAATTCATAGATGATATATTATTACATTTTAGAATATTTTAAAAGACTCTGAAAATGAAAAATAATGAAACAAGAATACGCAGACGAATTATTAAAAGAGAACTTAAAAGGGTATAACCTGATTGTGGAACATTTTTCAGCAACCAGAAATAGGGTTTGGCCTGAAATCAAATTTTTATTTGAAAAATATATTAAGCCTAATGACAAGATTTTAGACTTGGGGTGCGGTAATGGAAGATTTTACGAGGTCATCAAAAATTATACGGAAAACTATATTGGAGTAGATAATTGTAAGAGCCTTATAGGGATAGCAAGAGAAAAATACCCTTATGCCGACTTTAAAACAGCTGATGCTTTTAATCTTCCTTTTTCTGAAAACTGTTTTGATAAAATCTACAGCATTGCCGTTTTACATCATATTCCTTCAAAAAGATTGCGTTTGAAGTTTTTAAAAGAAATTAAGAGAGTTTTAAAACCAAAAGGATTGTGTGTTTTGACAGTTTGGAAAGCTAGAGAGAAAAGATTAAGATCGTCTCTTTTGAAATTCACTCTTTTAAAATTGCTTTTTTTATCAAAACTTGATTTTAAAGATATATTTCTGCCCTGGAAAGAAAGCAAGGATAATGTTCGTTTTAACAGGTACTATCATTTTTTTTCTAAAAAAGAACTAGTCGACCTTTTTAGAGAAGCTGGCTTTTCCGTCAAAAATGCAGGTACTGTAAGAAATGAAAAAGGGAATCGCCATAACATATATATCATAGCAGAGAAGGTATAGGATTTGTCCCTATAGCTTAATGGACAAAGTATGGCCCTCCGGAGGCCGGGATCTCCGTTCGAATCGGAGTAGGGACACACTTTTCAAATTTATTCTCTTTTATGATAAGATATAGGTATGAGATACAAAATTGCTGTGAGCGGTGCTTCTAAAATCGAGCACTGCGCAATAAACATTAAAGAGACTTCAAGAGAAATCGGAAAAGAAATTGTTCGGCAGAATTGCATTCTGGTTACGGGTGCCACGACCGGAGCTCCTTTTTATTCTGCTCAAGGATGCAAACAAGAGGGCGGAATTAGTATTGGATTTTCTCCGGCCGCCTCAGAGATAGCTCATAAAAAAGTTTATCGCCTTCCTTTGGATTATTTTGATGTCATGATCTATACGGGATTCGATTATTCAGGGAGAAATCTTTTAATGACCAGAGCTGCTGATGGTGTAATTATTTGCTGCGGAAGAATGGGCACCTTAAATGAATTTACCATTGCTTTTGAAGACAAAAAGCCTATCGGAGTATTAACGGATTCGGGAGGAACGGCCGACATGATTAAACAAATGATAAAACTGCCCCATAGAAGAGCGGCAATGATTATTTACGATTCAGACCCTAAAAGATTAGTTCAAAAATTAGTTAAGTTGATTACTAAGAAGAAAAAGAAACGTTAAAGTTTTTAATAAAGGTCGGGTATTTAAATTTTAACATTATATCTCAAGTTTGCATCTCAAATACAATTTTTTTAAAAAGTTTTGAGATTTAATCTTTGAAGTTAAAAATATGCCGGAAAAAATTGAGGAAGGAAAACTAATTGGAAAAGTTACTCATTACTTTGATCATATCGGAGTTGCTGTAATTGAGGTTTCAGGTACTCTTAAAGTTGGGGATAAAATTAGAATCGTCGGAGGGGAGGATACTGACTTTGAACAGACAGTTGAGTCAATAGAAGTGGAGCATGAAAAGGTCCAAACTGTTAAAAAAGGGGATGCGTTCGGGCTCAAAATCGACCAGAAGGTAAGAGAAGGTTACCACGTTTACAAAATATAAGCGGATTATCAAAATTGATTTTTGTAAAGAACGAAAAATGTTTTTCGCTTATTAAGGTAGTCGCCACTCTTTAAAATATGTTGTTTTTCAAAACTATTCAAATGTTTCTTTTGCCAAGCGTTTTCATTCTATTTTTATTTATATTGGGCTTGGTCTTTTTAATAATTTTCTCCAAAAAGAAAATTGGTTTGTCTTTAATTATTCTGGCAGTTGTTCTGTATTATTTTTTTTCAATAACCCCAGTTTCTAATCTTCTTATTTACCCCCTGGAAGTAAGGTATGAAGTTTTAAATGAGGATGCCTTTCAAAATATTTCTAAAATAGTTTTGCTCACGGGAGGAGTAAAAGAGGATTTATATCCTTTGAACAGTAAACTATATGAAAGTACTTTATATAGAACGGTTGGAGCACTCGAAGTTTTTTTAAAGAGAGAAGCAATACCAACTATTATTATCTCAGGGACGAGTCCTATCCTTCCTGAAGTGAGGGATGGAATTGTAATCTCTGAGTTTTTAAGATCATTCGGAGTTCCTGATGAAAAGATTATTCTTGAGGATTCTTCCCGCAACACTTATCAAGCAGCCCAGGAACTTAAAAGTGTTGTTGGTAAAGACCCTTTTCTTTTAGTAACGTCGGCTTACCATATGCCTCGTTCGGTTTATGCTTTTGAAAAAGAAGGACTCTATCCTGTACCGTTTCCTGTTGATTTCAAAATGGAAAAAGCTGCAACCATTTTAGATTTTTTTCCGAACCCTAAGAATTTGAGAAAGAGCGACTTAGCTTTCCATGAATACTTCGGTTTGATCTACTATAAGATGAAAAAATAAATTATATGAGTAAATTTGATATTTTAATCGTTGTTATAGTCTGCTTTATTATTATTTTGTTTCTGATAAATCATCTTCCCAGTGTGATTGAAATTTTCTAGGCCCAGCCGGTTTATAAAGTTTGCTTTTAAAGGAAATAAAAAGCCTTCATTCTTTTGAGAATCTTTCGATACAAGATCGTTATCCCCCGAAAGGGGGGCCTCTAAAGGAGGTAGCAGAGGCAGACTCTCAAAAGGCTGAAGGCTTTTTGCTAATTCAAACTTTTTTTAAAGAATGTATTATTATACCTTTTATTGTTTTTTTTGTCAATATAGAAAGTTTACTAATTATTCTCGGGAACCCAACTTATCAAAAATTTGTTTTGTTGTTCAAGGCAATTTTTTATTTCAAAAGTTCCTTTAAAAAATTTTTCAATTACCTGAATATTGGTTTTAAGATGTTCTGTTATTTCAGGAACAGTTATCCTTGATTTCTTAAAACCCAAGGCCATATAAGGTAGGATTTGATCAGCTAAATGCTCATCAAGGCAGGCGTTTGATTTCTGCTCTTTTAACAGCTGGAGAGCTGCTTCTATTCCTATCTGTTCAGCGCTTTTCCCAAGTTTTCCTAAACTATCACTTCCGATGATGGTATTTTCAAATTCTGCCGCTAAACAAATAGAACTTCCCAAGGATCGGCTCTGGTGATACTCCTTTTTTTCTTCAATAGGAAGGTTTAATTTTCCAAGAACCTCTTTCACTCCGGCCAATTGCATCTCGACAACTTTTTTCTCTTTAAGACGTTCAGAGGCTCTGGAAATTGCCAAAATTCTTTTTAAATTTCCTCTTTCCGTTAAATCAATTTTCTTTATTTTTGAAGGGGAAATAACTATTTCTACCTGAGCTTCGCCTTCAGGATAATATCCTCTTTTTAGAATTTTTGTTTCAGCTTTTATTCCAATTCCTTCAAGTATTCTTAAGAAAACATGGTTGAAATAATCAAAAGTTGGTGAAAAAAAAGTATCAGTGGCACCTCCTTTGAAAGAAATTTTAACGGGGCTTTGAGCGAACAAGCAAACAGGTATCAGTGCTTGTAAAATTAAAGTTATGCTTCCTGCGGTATCTATTTTTATATTAATGTCTCTACTCTCTATTTCTTCTGGGGAGAACCAAATTTTCTTTGAGTTTATGGCGGCTCCTCGGAGCTCTGCCTTAGAAAGCTCGGCCAAAGAACGGATAGCCCAGAGATGCTGGGCTTTTAATCCGGGATTGCTGCGGTTATTTCTGATGTTGAAAATATGACAAGATTTTTTTGTTATTGCAGAAAGGGCACAAGCTGTTCGCAATATTTGTCCTCCGCCCTCTCCCATAGAACCGTCTATTTCTATCATTACCTCATTGTAGCCCATTTATGATAGAATAAAAATATAGAATTGTTTTAGATATATTCTCGTATCTCGTAAAATATGAAGACAATATGTTTAGGATGAAAGTTAGTCGTATAATCAAATATTTAATTTTAAGTGACCTTGCCTTTTGGAGCGGTTGGGGGTTAATTACTCCTATATTTTCCATTTTTATTGTAGAAAGAATTGAAGGTGGTTCTGTTTTTGTTGCTGGAGCAGCAGCAGGTATTTACTGGATTTTGAGATCTGCCCTAAGAACTCCCATAGGGTTGTTCTTAGATAAATGCTTAGGGGAAAAAGATGACTACTGGTTTGTAACCACGGGATTATTTATTGCTGCTCTCGTTCCTTTCGGCTTCATATTTGCCAGAACGCCTGCACATATTTATGCCTTACAGACGGTTCACGCTGTAGCTATGGCTGTCAGCCTTTCTGGATGGTCTGCAATTTTTACAAGACATATTGATAGAGGCAAAGAAGCTACCGAATGGGCCATAAGCGATACTGCAAGCGGAATGGGTATTGGAATTACAGGACTTTTAGGAGGGTGGGCGGTAAGTAAATTCGGTTTTGACCCCGTTTTCATTACTGTTGGAATTTCAGGGTTAATCGGTACTCTTTTACTCCTCCGTTTAAGAAATGATATTAGCGGTGTTTTTGACCAAGGTTTCAAAATCAATATTAAAAACATCTTTAACGGAGAAGAAAATGAAAAATCAGGAACTGTCTAAAATCTTTTATGAGATTGCCAATCTTCTAAAAACAGAAGAGGCAAAGTTTAGACCTTATGCTTATAGGAAAGCTGCTTTGGAATTGGATAATTTAGAGAAAGATGTTTCTAAAATCTATATTCAGGGAGGAAAAGATGCTTTAGAAAAAATTCCCGGAATTGGAGAAAGTATTGCTGAAAAAATTGAAGAATATTTAAGAACTGGAAAAATTAAATATTACCAAGAACTGAAAAAGAAAACGCCTATCAAAATGGAGGAATTAATTTCAGTTGAGGGAGTGGGTCCGAGAATGGCAAAAATACTTTATGAAAAACTGAAAGTAAGAAATTTAAAAGACCTGGAAAAAGCAGCTAAGTCGCACAAGATTGCAGAATTGCCCGGATTCGGGGAAAAAACAGAAAAAAACATTTTACAGAGTATTTCTTTTTTAAAGAAAAGCAAAGGGAGATTTCTTTTAGGAGACGTGCTGGCAAAAGTTGAAAAGATAAAAGAAGAATTTAAGAGAATAAAGGAAGTAGAGAACATTTCGGAAGCAGGATCTGTCAGGAGAAGAAAAGAAACAATAGGCGATGTAGACCTTTTAATATCAACAAAAAATCCAAAAAAGATAATGGATTTTTTTGTTTCTATGCCTGGTGTTGTAAAAATCTGGGGCAAAGGAGAAACAAAATCATCTGTCAGAACAAGACAAGGTCTCGAGATTGATTTAAGAGTTGTCCCTAAAGAGAGTTTCGGAGCAGCTTTACAATACTTTACCGGTTCCAAAGAACATAATATTGGGACAAGAAAGATAGCCATGAGTAAGGGATTGAAGTTGAATGAATACGGAGTTTTTAAAGGTAAGAAGATGGTAGCTGGAAAAAACGAAAGAGAAGTTTATGAATCTCTGGGCATACAATGGATCCCTCCTGAAATTAGAGAGGACAAAGGAGAAATAGAAGCTTCTCTCAAAGGAAAACTGCCCGAATTAGTAGAGTTAGAAGATATAAAAGGTGACTTACATTCCCATTCTTCGTGGGATGGAGGAACAGACAATATTATAGAAATAGCAAAAGCCTGTATTGATATAGGGTATCAATATCTAGGAATTTCCGATCATACTAAGTTTCTAAGAATAGAACATGGATTAAACGAGAAGGAACTTTTCCAACAGAGAAAGGAGATAGACAAGTTAAATGCCAAGTTTCAAATGTCAAATGTTAAATTTAAGATTTTACAAGGGGCAGAAACAAACATCTTAAATGATGGTTCGCTGGATATAAAGAATGAAGCTTTAAAAAAACTTAATTATGTTATTGCTGGAGTGCATTCAAGTTTTAAAATGTCTAGAAAAGAAATGACAAGAAGGATCATCAAAGCTATGAAAAACCCCTATGTTAAAATATTAGCCCATCCAACGGGCAGGTTAATTAAGCAGAGAGATGAATATTTGGCCGACTGGGATAAGATTTTTAAAGCAGCTAAGGATTTCGGAGTGGTTTTGGAAATAAATGCTCATCCTAAAAGATTAGATTTAAATGAAAGAAATATAAGGATAGCAAAGGAAATGGGAATTAAAATGATTATTAATTCAGATGCTCACCATATTAGCCAGTTGGAGAATATGAGATTTGGTGTTTTTCAAGCAAGAAGGGGATGGGCTGAAAAGGGTGATATTATAAATACCTTGTCTTTAGAAAAACTAATTAATGTTTTGAAGAGAAAGGAGGTAGAAATATGAGATTTACCTTTTAATATATGAAAGAAAGTTATATATTGAAGCAAGTTATCAACTTTTGTCAAAAACTAACAAGAAATAAATAATATTATGAAAAACAAGAAAACCTTTCTCTATCTTTTAGTAATTCTTGTCGTTTGCTTCTTTTTCTCGGATGTTGTTAAAGCAACAACAAAAACAATTACAATTGAAGAACTCAAAGAGCAAATTGTTCAAATTCAACAAAGATTTGATCAGCTCCAGCAGCAACCAGTGGAGGATCAAAAGGAGGTAGGTGAAGACGAGGAAGATTCTAATAAATCTCAGGACAATGAGAAGCCAGAACAAGAAATTAAGCCGTTGACATCAACGTTAAGATACGGAGACAGCGGAGAGCAGGTCGAAAAACTTCAACAGATGTTAAAACAAGACCCGGAAATCTATCCCGAAGGGATAGTGAGTGGGTATTTTGGACCATTAACCGAAAAAGCAGTGAATCGTTTTCAAAAGAAGTACAGAGAAGATATATTAGTACCATGGAAGATAGAAGAAGCTACTGGGTTTGTAGGTTCCATGACTTTGAAAAAGCTAAATGAGCTTTACAAGGATCAATGTGTTTCCTGTGGAGAGGAGGCATCATTAGGAAAGAAAGAACCATTGCCAGAAGCAAACGAGAGTCAAGAATCGCAAACTGCTGAAACTCAACAGAAAACCCAACAAGAAGTGACTATACTGTCTGGGGAGCACGCAGGAATATATTTAACGGAGAAAGCTGAGGCAGGAGTTTATGAAACTTTTGAGGATATTCCTCAAGAGTCTCTGGAACTTATTCCAGAAGAAGCCGGGCTTGAAGAATCTGAGTTCCAAGGCTATATAATACAATTTAAAGAGAAATCACTTATAAGTGAGTGGCAAGAACTTCATAATCAAGCAGAAAAGAAGGCAATAACCTCTGTTCAAGAAAGTGCTCAATTTGATTCCTATAGAAGTGATTTAAATTTGACATTTCAATCCTATAAGACTCAACTCAAGGCAAAGATTTCTGGATTTGATCAGAAAATTGAAAGAGAATTTAAACATGTTTTCAACGGTATCGCTTTAGATATTTCTCAGGAAGAAGCAGAAGAGATTGAAAAATTAGATTATATTAAAGAAGTCTTTCCAAACTATAAAGTCAGAGCTCTGTTAACGGATTCTGTTTCATTAATTCGGGCTGATGAAGTTTGGGATTTGGGCTATACAGGTGAGGGAATAACTATTGCTGTAATAGATACGGGTATAGATTATACCCATCCTGATTTGGGCGGGTGTTTGGGGAGCGGATGTAAGGTGATTGGCGGTTATGATTTTATCAACAATGATTCAGACCCAATGGATGATCATGGTCACGGGACTCATTGTGCTGGAATTGCTGCCAGTAATGGAAATTTAAAAGGAGTTGCGCCCGATGCTAAATTATTGGCATATAAGGTCTTGAATGATTCTGGTTCAGGAACATTTGATCAAGTCATAGCAGGCATTGAAATAGCAGTTGATCCTAATCAGGATGGTGATTATTCAGATCATGCTGATATTATTTCTTTGAGCTTAGGATGTTTTAATCCTGTATATTGCCATCAGGATGATCCACCATCATTAGCTGTAGACGAGGCTGTTAAGGCTGGAGTCATAGCAGTAGTAGCGGCTGGAAATTCCGGTAACGGGTATGAAACCATAGGTTCTCCTGGCACTGCCAGAAAAGCGTTGACCGTAGGAGCTTCTTGTATGACAGATCAAGTGGGGGTTCATACATATTGCGATGATAAAATCGCAAAGTTTAGTTCTAGAGGGCCCACTGCTGCAGGAGTCAAACCGGACGTTGTTGCCCCGGGTGTTGAAATCTGTTCTTCTCAGTGGGACTCTGCTTGGAATGATAAGAAATGTTTTGACGACGAGCATACTTCCATCTCTGGAACCTCCATGGCCACCCCTCATATAGCCGGAGCAGCAGCTTTAATTAAACAAGCCCATCCCGACTGGAGTCCGGAAGAAATAAAGATGGTTTTAAGAAATACTGCCTTAGACTTAGGTTATGACATATATACTCAAGGTTATGGCATGATAGACGTCTTAAAAGCAGTTCAAGCTGAAAAACCTTCTGTAGCTGTTTTATATAACCCGGTAGAAATTGATGGTGAGAATTTTAACGTCAAGGGAACCGTTGCTGGTGATAGTTTTAATCTTTATTACGTGAACGGGAAAGATCCAGAAGCTAAAGATTGGATAGAAATATGCAGCGGTCTAGCTGTTGTTACAGATGATACTTTGTGCAATTGGGATCTCAGATATCTGGAAGATGGGGAATATACATTGAAATTAATTGCGAAAATGGGGACTGAGGAAAGCGAAGAATTTGGGTTCGTTAATTTGGATAACATAAAAATAACCTATCCTAAAGATATCAGAGGAGAGGCCAATTGGACTAATTGGCAGCTTCGACAGGCTCGAGAAGTGCTCCCGACTTGGGAGGAAATAAATATAGAAGGCAAGGTAATGGGTTTTGGTTTTAAAAATTATACCATTGAATGGTGTGATGAAAATTATGTCAATTGTACTGACAAAGAAATAATTCTCACGGACAATGGAAATTACCCAGTGAATCAAAATGTTTTAGGAAAATGGAATGTTGCGTCTTTTACTAATCCCGGGTATCACTATTTAAAATTAACAGTCTATTTTGAAGACAGGCAGGAGCAAGTAGAGGATATTAAAATATACATTGATCCGGCTATTCATGAAGGATGGCCAAAAGAAATAGATACTATAGAAGGGTTTGAAGGATATGTATTACCTCTCAACGGACAGCCAACTTTAGCAGATATAAACAACAACGGACAAGATAATATAATTATTGCTTATGGTAAAAATATTCATGTTTTTACTCATGATGGTTCTTATGTAAGCGGTTGGCCAAGAGAAATAACAAATCCCTATAATATTTGGGGCGGGATGATGCAGTCGGGACCGGCTGTAGCTGATTTAAATGGAGACGGGCACAATGAAATAGTAGTTGGAGACAATGCTGGATATCTGCATATTCTGAATTACGATGGAACTTATTGGGATGGATGGCCCAAAAAACTCTCTGATTCTAAGTATCCCTATATAGGTCCAGTAAGCATAGAAGATATAAATAAAGACGGGGAGCTTGAAATGATGTTTTACAACTTGTCAGGGTATGTGTATGCCGTAGATGTAAACGGAAATTATTTAGAAGGATTTCCTGCCTATCCTGGTGGCTCCTTTCCAAAAGAGTCAATTGCCGTGGCCGATTTAAATAATGACGGATACGGAGAGTTAATATCAATATTTTTTAATGAGCTCTATTTATTGGATCACAAAGGAAATATTCTTGATGGTTGGCCCAAGGCGCATGGAAAATACGTTAAGAGTGTTTTAGGTAACATGAATGATGATGATGAAACAGAAATAGTATTAGGGACATTAGATGGAATTTATATCTACTCTTGGGATGGTTCTGTGTTAGATTTTATTCCTATCGCAAATCTTTCGCATATTAATGGTTTAAGTGTAGGTGATATTGATAAAGATGGAAAATTAGAAATAGCAATGATAACAAATTATGGCCAAGGTCTGCACTTGTTTGAAAAAAGAGATGAAGGATGGCAAGAAGCAGATGGGTTCCCTATTCGCGATTACAGTTACCGAGACGGAGGCGATTCTTCAAGTCATCCCTTACTTGGTGACCTGGATACAGACATTGAAAACGAAATCTCAATAGCCATTGTAGACGGTGATATTAACGTTCCCAGAGGAGAATTGTCCGAACTTTTTGCTTATAGCTCGGACGGGTCTGTTGTACAGAATTTTCCTGTAAAACTAAACCAGACTGTTTTTGGGACAGGCTCTCCAATGGGTGATATAGATGGCGATGGAAAAAATGAACTAATGACATATACTACAGCTGGCAGTCTATTGGTTTGGGATATGGATGGAAAGTCTGAGGACAATGAGTGGCCAGTATTTTATCACGATTCCCGACATACTAATTTTTACGGCGAATTTTTATACCCCGTAGAAGATTCTCTTACTGTTATCTCTCCTAATGGAGGAGAAAAATGGAGCGGGAAAGAAAAGCACAAAATTTTGTGGACTTCAGAAGGCAATATATATTCACAGCTTGATGTCTTTATTGGCGGTTATGACAGTAATGGAAATCAGACTGATGATTGGAAGTTAATTGAGACAGAAGTTTCTACGGCACAAGGATATTTCTACTGGACACCATCCAATGCTCCTTTAAATCTACCTTCTTGTTTTTCATCTATTCCTGTAAAATACAAGATTAAGATAAAAGAAACGAATGGCGAAACTGATATTATTGAAGATGTTTCAGATGATTACTTTACTATTGATTTTGACCCTTCCATTGTTATTACTTCGCCAAAAGGGGGTGAGCAAATAACTGAAAATGAGTATTTATATATTAATTGGGAAAAATATAATTGGTTAGGAAATAAGGTAGGCATTTCCCTTGGCGGTTATAGTGAGAATGGAAACCAAATTGATGATTGGAAAAAAATAATTACAGTTTCTGAAGGAACAGCCGGTCTTTCTTGGGTTCCCAGCCAATCTAACATATTCTCAACTTTTTCAACTCTTCCTGTAAAATACAATATCAAATTAAAAGAGGTATTAGATTCTACAGAGACAAGGACGGCTGCCGAAGACATTTCAGACGGATATTTTACAGTTGACTTTGTTGTTGCTCCTTCTATAACCGTTGTTTCTCCTAACGGAGGAATATTTCGTGTGACAAAATCATCCAGAATTGTTTGGGAGCAAGTAGAAATGGAGGAAAAAGAAGTAGATATTCTTCTTGCCGGATACGATGAGAATGGAAAACAGATTGATGATTGGAAAGTGATTCAAGCAGGTGTTTCTGCTGATCGAGAATTTATATTTTGGCTGCCCCGTATTAACGATTCTGTAATTTCAAGTTTTTCAACCTTCCCTGATGAATACAAGATTAAGATAAAAGAAACAAATGGCGAAACTGATATTATTGAAGATGTTTCAGATGATTACTTTACCATTGATTTTGAAACCCTTCTTACCGTTATCTCGCCCAACGGAGGAGAGGAATGGGTAATCGGAGAAACATACGATATTACTTGGGAATCAAATGGACTAGATAAGGTAACAATTTATCTCTATGGTCTAAGTTTGAGAAAAACGATAGTTTCGAATATTTCTGCTTCTCAAGGTTTTTATTCCTGGGAGATATCAAGCGATATTGATCCGGATGCCCGCTATAAAATTGTTGTTGGATGCACAGAAGGCTCTCATTTCTATAGCGATGATTCAGATAACTATTTTAGCATCGTATCTGAACCGCCTGGGAATCTTCCTCCTGTCATAGATAGCATTCAGTCTCCTGCTCAACTTGAAACAAATGAGAAAGGAACTTGGATAATTGAAATGCATGATCCGGAAAATGAATCTTTAACTTGTACAGTATCTTGGGGTTATGAAGACGTATCTGAGATAGCAAATCCAGATGAATATACAATAGATTCGAATAACCATATATTTGTAACGTTTACTCATAGTTATAGTGAAGCAGGGACTTATACTATTGAATTCGTTGTTACCGATGAGAGTGATAATACAACTAAAGATTCCGTTATTGTTGAAGTTATCGAAGAACCTCCTTCTATAGAAGAATCTCCCTTTATTATCATTACCTCGCCTAAAGGAGGAGAACAAATAACTAAAAACGAATACTTGTATATTGATTGGGAAAAAGGCAACTGGACGGGAAGTGAAATAGATATTTCTCTTGGAGGTTACGACAATAATGGAAACCAAATTGATGATTGGAAAAAGATAATGACAGTTTCTGAAAGAACGGCTGGTCTTTCTTGGGTTCCCAGCCAATCTGATATATTTTCAACCTTTTCAACTCTTCCTGTAAAATACAAGATTAAACTGAAAGAGGTATTAGATTCTACAGAAACAAGGACGGCTGTTGAAGATATTCTAAACGGATATTTTACAGTTGACTTTGTTACTTCAGTTAATATTACTTCGCCTAAGGGAGGAGACAGATGGTATATCGGAGATACTCATGATATTACATGGCAGGCAGAGGGAGAGGGACTAATTACTATTTCAATAGGTCCGTATTTAGGAGGTGATAGAAAGACAATAGCAGAGAATGTTTCTGCTTCTCTAGGTAAGTATTCTTGGGAAGTAGGTACTTCCTTAAATGGTTCAGTTGACCCTGCAGATGATTATAAAATAGTAATTATTAACTCCACTGGGCTTGTTGGAAATTGGTCTGGTAAGTTTAGTATTACTGAGCAGGAGCAAGAGGAACCATTAATATTAAGGAATATAAAAGGTCGACTGGCCAATATCTCTCAGACTTTCTCGGAATTGGTAAAAGGAATAAAGGAATTATTAAGAGGTAGATAGGATATTGGATTAGAGAAAAGACTTGTGATGGCTCGGGTATTAAGTTGGGTTGTCATATTCTAATTAAAAGGAGATAAGAGGTTTTTCGTTTTTTAACGAATGCAAAATTAAAATAATAAGGTTTTAATCAAAAGTCTTTAAGTCAATCTTATGAACAAACAAAAAGGAATCTCAACAATATTAAGCATCTTGTTAGCTCTCTTGATAGTAGCTGGGGGAGTCGTAGCTTACAATTACTATTCTACCTTAGAAGAAAAACCCTCTACTGGAGAGCCAGGAGAACCTCAAGACGAAACTGCTGATTGGAAGACATACAGAAATGAGGAGTATGGATTTGAAGTGAAATATCCAGAAGATTGGTATGAAAAACATTATTATGAAAACGATGTCATAGAGCTTCAAAATATTGATGGTGAATTATACATAAGTACTGGTGGTCCTTGTGAGGGTTGTGTGGATGAAGAGGGAGTAAGAATTAGTTTTAAGGTTTGGGATAATACTGCACCGAAGCTTAACTTAAATGATATTATTACTGGCCCTAAATATGGAGACGAAAATACATTTTCTTTCCAAGAAATAAATATTAATGGATTAAATGCTGTAAAAATTATAAGATTAGTAGGTTTTGGAACTGGTTGGCCGGAAGTTATTATTTCGAGTAATGATAAATACGGCGATAAGTTTTTTGTAATTAGCTATGCTGAGACAGTAAACAGTGACGATTTTTCATCAGTTTTTGAGCAAATGGTCTATAGTTTTAAATTAATTGACGTAAAACTACTTGTTCCTAATATTCCAGTACTATCATATTTAGGGGATAGTGCCACACCTTATGTTCAGATAAATTGGAACTATGAGATAGCTGATTATTTTAATGTTTACAGAGCTGAAAGTGAGAGAGGTCCTTGGGAGAAGATAATTGAATTATTCCCTCAATCTGCTCATACTGCTGTTGACTATAATATACCAGAAGACACAGGCACTCTTTACTATAAGATTACTTCAGCTGATAGAGATGGTAATGAAAGTGAGTATTCAGAGGTATCTTCGGTAAATATAAAATAATAAATAAAGGTTAATCTAAAAATTAGATAATATTTATAATTTTATGAATCAACAAAAAGGAATCTCAATGATATTAAGTGTCCTAATAGCTCTATTGGTAATAGCCGGAGGGGTTGTGGTTTACAATTATTATTATGCCCCAGGAGAAAAACCCTCTACTGGAGAGCCAGGAGAATCTCAAGACGAAACTGCTGATTGGGAGACATACAGAAATGAAGAGCACGGGTTTGAAATTAAATATCCAGAAAATTGGCAACCAATTGAAGGATATGGGGATGAAGATAAAGGATATTATAGATATGGAGGTGAGACGGGATTCTTTTCATTTATGTCGGCAACCGAGAAAGATATAAATGAAGTTTGTAAAGATTTAGCTTATCATAAGCTTAATCCCTACGGTTCTCAACCAAAAATTGAGAGTTCACAAATTCAAGGCCAAGATGCTTGTTTAGTTATACCGTCGGAAGATCAACCAGAATCGGAAGAGGGTGCAATGGCGTTAATAACCGCATTTCCTCAATCAATTAATATTTCGGGAACAGAATATTACACATTTGTTTTGATTGTCGATAAAAATCATATGGAGAAAATTGCAAAAACTTTTAAATTTATTGAAGTAGTAAGTGAATCTGATACTTACTCGCCAGAGAATTATTCCTTTGATAAACAACAAGTTGGTGAACCAACCGATGGACAGGGATTGAACCTTATTAGACGTGCTGACCATGAGGATTATTATAGGTTTGTTTTTGATATAACAGATCAATATGGCTCAGAAGAAAATTATATAGTTATACCTTTTACTGAAGCTTTTTATGCTCATAGTGCCAAGACAATTGGTTTGGTAATAAACGGTATTCGAAGAGACCTTACTGATAATCAGGTTGAAAAACCGATTATGGTTGATCACGAAGTCGTGGCTTCTTATGTTCGTAACAAAGTTTATGACGATCAAGCCATAGGATATACTATCGCCTTAAATAAAGATGCTAAATTTTATCTTCATGCCTTGACCAATCCTGTAAGAATTATTTTGGACATAGAGAAATAATAGACAGGATAAATCTGTTAAAAGACTTTAAAAAGAAAATGACTTACTATAATAATGTAGGTCATTTTTTTGAACAAGAAATTGGAAAGGTTATATAATGAAATAATTTAATACAAAATGAAAATTAAAAACATAAAAACAATTCTTTTCAGTTGTTTAATTCTTGGCTTAGTATATTTTGCTTTAGACTTTTTTTATTTTGAGAAAGGGTTCGATTTAAAAGAAAAAGAAGACGATAAGCAAACAACTTTGATTAATTCTGACGAGCAAGAGGTGGGAGAGAGTTCTAATAATTCTGAAATTAATCTTTTTTTCGTAGGCGACATCATGTTAGACCGAGGAGTTGAAATTAATGTAGATAAATATGGAAATGGAGATTTCAGGTTTCCTTTTTTAAAGATTGTCGACGAACTTAAGAAATCGGATATCTTGTTTGGTAATTTAGAAGGTCCGATTTCGGACAAAGGTATCAAAGTAGGGAGTATGTATTCTTTTCGATTTGGACCGGAAACGGTAGATGGTTTGCTTTATGCAGGCTTTGACATTTTATCTTTGGCTAACAATCATATGCTTGATTATCAGAGAATAGCCCTAGAAGATACTATGAATATTTTAGAGAAGAATGGTATAGATTATATCGGAGCTGGATTTAATAAAGAAGAAACATTTTCTCTTAGAGTAAAAGAAATTGCGGAAACTAAAATTGGTTTCCTGGCGTACACGGACTTAGGACCTGAAAACTGGAGAGCAGGGGATGGATATGCCGGAATGTCTTGGATAGGTCAAGAGGGCATAAATGAGGTAAATGAAAAAGTTAAAGAGTCCAAGAAGATAGTTGATATTTTGGTTGTTTCCTTACATTCGGGTAAGGAATATTCGCAAGATCCTACACTTTTTCAAATCTTCTTTGCCGAAAGCTGTATTAATAATGGAGCGGATTTGGTAATTGGCCACCATCCTCATGTTGTCCAGAAAGTTGAGAAATATAATGATGGATGGATTGCTTACAGTTTAGGTAATTTTGTTTTCGACCAATCCTTTTCTGAAGAAACCATGGAAAGTGTTATTTTGAAGGTCAAGGTGAAGAATAAAAAAATACAAGAAATCTTTTCTGAAAAATTAAAAATTAACGAGTATTCTCAACCAGAATTAATCTCTGATAACTAAAAAAGATATCCTAAAAAGATATCTTTCTTAAATTAAATTTCAGTCTTTATTTTTCTTTCTTTTTTACAATCTTTATTGGTTTTACCTCTCCTACAATCTTCTCAAACTTCTCTGGTTCCTCTTTTGCTAATTGGGCTAAAATCTTTCTATCTAGTTCAATCTTTTTTTCCTTCAACAGATGAATGAATTTATTATAAGATAATCCAAGATTTCGGCAGGCAGCACCAATTTGAATCTGCCACAACTTTCGGAACTCTCTTTTTTTAACTTTTCTGTCGCGGTAAGCATATGTCCATGCGTGGTACAAAGCTTCTTTTGCCTGTCTGTATTTTGATTTTCTTCCCCACATAAAACCCTTGGCATGCTTTAGCAGATGCTTTCGGCGTTTATGTGCAGTTGTTCCTCTCTTTACTCTTGTCATAATTAAGTGAATAAGTACTCAAGTAGATAAGTAATTTAATAGTTGAGAATTTTTTTAATTTTTTTTGCTGAAGCTTTAGGCATTTCTTTCCACTTTCTTATTTGGCGAATTCTCTTTCCGGACTTTTTTCCTCTGGCGTGGTCCTGTCCGATGCCTCTTCTCAAGACTTTCCCTTTTTTAGTTATTTTAAAACGTTTTGTAATTGATTTTCTGGTTTTCATGATTTTGATATTATTACCGTCAGTCCCCGAGGCTGTCTTTTTAATTCTCTCTCAATCCTGTAGGGGGTTGATTCCTTTAGGATATCAAGAAACTTGTTTACTTTTTGTTTTGCAAAATCTCCTAAAGCTCTTTCCCTTCCTTTTAAACGCAATTCTATCCTTACCTTATTTTCCTGCTCTAGAAACTTTACTGTTCTTTTTGCTTTTGTCTGCATATCATGGTCGGATATTTTGAAACTTAATCTTATTCCTTTTATTTCCCCTCCGCTTTTCTTTTTTATTCCCCTTTCTTTTTTTTCTATCTGGTACAAGTATTTTCCATAGTGCATTAATTTGCAAACAGGAGGATTAACTTTTTCTGTAACCTGAACTAAATCTAAATCGCGCTCTAAAGACATTTTGAGCGCATCTTCTAATTTTAAAACTCCCAATTGCTTTCCGTTCTCGTCAACAACTCTTACCTCTCTTGACCTTATTTGATTGTTGGCTAATGGTTTTCTAATCAAGGTGGAGATGGGGGAGGTGAATCCCCGTCTGGAATTATTTTTAAAACAAATCTACAAGCTTAACCTGTTTTATTTAAGAGCAGAGGATAGGAAAACAGGTAAAATTCTTCTGCGCTTTGCCTCTATTTTTCAACGATTGTTTGAGACAAAACAATCGCCTATCTCGAAATATAGCGTTCATCTTGCCTATCGAGAATCAGCAAGAGAACGGCATTATGCGTAAGCCAATGCGGGTTGTTTGAATAAGTTAGCACTTATACGTTAATAGGCAGTTTAACGAGATAACCTATAATGCTCGGCTTGCTTGTTTTAAAAAAACGTTCCATCGAAACATTTCATCCCCGTTTATATTGTTTTCAATTTTCTTTGAATTTCTCTTTCGGTTTCCCTTTTCTTGATAAGCTCTTTTTTATTAATCATCTTCTTTGCTTTGGCGATTCCGAACTCTATCTTAATTTTTCTCTTTCCAATATACACCTTTAAGGGTATTAAAGTCAAGCCCTTCTCTTTCGACTTGCCGATTAAATGTTTTATCTCAGATTTTTTTAAAAGGAGTTTACGATTCCTCTTTGGGTTATAGTCGGAAGGAGTGTTTTTGGGCTGATAGGGGGAGATTACGGCATTAATCCAATAAGCTTCATCCTCTTTTATAACAACGTAAGATCCTGCAAGATTGACCCCTCTGGTTTTAATGGATTTTACTTCCTGTCCTTTTAAAACTATACCTGCTTCAAACTTATCTAGAATTTTGAAGTTAAAAAGGGCCTTTTTGTTTTCAGATAAGATTTTCATAGTATTCAATCTCTTTAAATTTTTTCCAATTCACCTTTGTAAATATTTTCCAGTAAAGGTTAACATTCTTTCGATTCATTTCTTGAAATATCTTTTCAGAAGGCCATTTTTGGCAATAAAGATGAAAAAGCGCTCTCATTACGCCGGATCTGTCCTTGCCTTGCCGGCAATGCATAAGCACCGGGAGTTCATTTTTCTGCCTGAACACCCTCAAGAAAGAAAGTATCTTTTTCTGATTTGGGTTTTTCAATAAAGGTATTAAAGGAATATGAACTAAATGGATTTTTTGGCTTTCTGCGAAATTTCTTTCAAAGTTTTTAGTTTTATTTCTTAAATTAATTATCGTTTTTATTCCATACTTGTCTTTTAGATAAGAGAGAAATTCCTTGCCGGGCTGGGCAGATGTGTAAAATTTTCTTCTTTCAACCACCTGAAAGTTATATTTTAATTCAATTTTATCAAATAAGTAATTAGACATAACCTTTCTATCAAGTTAAAATAAAGTTAGTGAAGAGTCAAGAAAGGCATGAGAAATAAAAGAAAAACGTTTTCTTTCTTTTTGTTCAAAACTTGTCTTTTTGTCGTTGACATTTTAGAATAAATGATATTCTCTTAAAATATGCGAATGAATTTTCCTAAAACAGAAGAAAATATCTTAAAATTCTGGAATAAGAACAAAATCTTTGAAAAGAGCATAAAACAACGCAAAGGAGCGTCTGATTTTATTTTTTATGAAGGACCCCCTACGGCCAATGCCAGACCCGGGATACATCATGTTTTGGCTAGGATTTTTAAAGATTTTGTCTGCAGGTATAAAACCATGCAAGGATTTAAAGTTGAGAGAAAAGCGGGTTGGGATACTCATGGTCTTCCTGTGGAGCTTGAGATAGAAAAGAAATTGGGGCTTAAGAATAAAAAGGATATTGAGAAGTACGGCATTAGTAAATTCAATAAAAAATGTAGAAAATCAGTCTGGACTTACAAAAAAGATTTTGAAAGAGTAACCGAAAGAGCCGGCTTCTGGATGGATATGAAAAATCCTTACATCACTTACACGACGGATTATATTGAAACCGTCTGGTGGATTTTAAAACAAATTTATCAAAAGGGGTTAGTTTATAAAGGGTATAAAGTTGTTCCTTATTGTGCGAGGTGCGGAACCGCTCTTTCCAGTCATGAGGTTGCCATGGGTTATAAGAAAGTTAAAGAGAATTCGGTTTATATCAATTTCAATATAATATCTTCAGACCCAAAATGGAAAAACACTTCTATCCTGTCCTGGACTACTACTCCCTGGACCTTGCCCGGCAATGTTGCTCTTGCTGTTAATTCCAATGCCCAATATATAATCATTCCTGATCCGGAGAAGAAAAACCATCGTATTATTTTAGGTTTGAATAATTTTAAGGAAATGATAAAAAAGAAAGTTTTTCCTGAAAATTACTGTCAAAAATTCAAGGGTGCTCAGTCACAATGGAAGAACATTCAAATCATTAAAGGGTCTCAATTGGTAGGATTAGAATACGAACCTTTGTTTGACATAAAACAATTAAAAACTTCAACATCTTATAAAATTTACCCTGCTGATTTTGTTACTTCCAATGAAGGAACCGGTGTTGTGCACACTGCAGTAATGTATGGAGAAGAAGATTTCCTTTTGGGCAAGAAAATAGGATTGCCGACTTTCCATACGGTTAACGAAGAAGGGAAGTTTATAAAAGGAATTAAAGAAGAACTTACCGGAAGATATGTGAAAGACGAGGAAACAGAATCTATAATTGTAAATTATCTTAAGAATAAAGGCCTTCTTTTTACTCAGGAACTATACGAGCATGACTACCCTTTCTGTTGGAGGTGTCATTCTCCTTTGCTTTATTATGCCAAGCAGGGCTGGTTTATTAATATGCAGCAGGTAAAACAGAAGCTTATTGAAAACAACAATAAGATAAATTGGGTGCCGAGTCATTTAAAAGAGGGAAGGTTTGGAGAGTGGTTAAGGGAGCTGAAAGACTGGGCCCTTTCTCGAGAAAGATATTGGGGCACACCCTTGCCCATTTGGGAATGTAAGGAATGCGGACATGGAGAGATAATGGGCAGTATAAAAGACTTAATCTCTAAAAAGGTTAGTGTAAACACTTACTATATTCTGCGGCACGGGCATAGTTTGAGAAATCAGAAAAATATTGTTTGTTGCTGGCCTGAAAAAAATAAATGTCCGTTAACTAATAAAGGGAAAGAACAAGTTAAGAAAATAGCAAAAGGATTTAAGAGCAAAAAAATAGATATTATCTTTTCATCCGATTTATTAAGAACCAAACAAACAGCAGAAATAGTTGGAAAAGAGCTTGATATCTCTCCGAAATTTGATAAAAGATTGAGAGAATTTGATGCAGGGATCTTTAATGGTAAACCGGTTAAATTAGCCTATCAATATTACGGTAAATATTTGGAAGAAATTTTTGAAAAGCGGTTTCCTAAAGGGGAAAATTATACTGATGTTAAAAAAAGAGTTTATGGTTTTTTAAAAGAAATAGAGAAAAAGTATAAGGGTAAAAATATCTTGATAATAAGTCATGAATTGCCTTTAAGTATGCTCAGGGTAGCCGTAAAAGGAGTTTCAAATGAAGAGTTCTTCTCTTTCCGCAAGAAATATAAATTAGATGTCGGAGAATTTGAGAAGATAGAGTTTAAAAATCTTCCTTATGACAACAATATGGACTTGGATCTTCACAGACCGTTCATTGATAAAATAGAATTTAATTGTCCTGAATGCGGAAAAAAAATGAAAAGAGTTCCAGATGTTATTGACTGTTGGTTTGATTCGGGCGCTATGCCTTTTGCTCAAGTTCATTTTCCGTTTAATGCCAAAGAAATTAAAAAAACATCAAAGGACGGTTACATCTCTTTAAAAGATGGGAAAGTTAATCCTCCCCGTTCTTTCCCTGCAGATTTTATTTCGGAAGGGATTGATCAAACTCGGGGCTGGTATTACACTTTGTTGGCTATTTCTACCTTGCTTGGACTTAATGCTCCGTATAGGAATGTAGTTTCTGTCGGTCCCGTTTTGGATGAAAAAGGAGAAAAAATGTCGAAGTCAAAAGGCAATATTGTAAGACCTTCTGAAATCTTTGATAAATATGGGGCCGATGCCCTTCGCTGGTATTTTTATACCATTAATCAAGTTTGTGATAGTAAATCATTTAAAGATAAAGATGTTGAAGATTGCCTGAAAAGATTTATCATGACTTTTTGGAACTGCTGTTTCTTTTTTAAGACCTACACGACTTCTGCTTTGAAGGCAGATATCGGATTAAATATAAATGTTAAAGACAAGGATTTGTTGGATAAGTGGATTGTGTCAAAATTAAATGAGCTGACCGAAAAAGTTACCGAGCTGTTGAATCGTTATGACATCATTTCTGCTGCCAGAGCCCTTGAGAAGTTTACGGTTGAGGATTTTTCTCAATGGTATATCAGGAGATCCCGGAGAAGGTTTCAGAAACCGAGAACAGAACAGGAGTTGAAAAAGGCTTCTCAAGTTCTAGGCTTTATTCTCTTGACTCTAAGCAATCTTAGCGCTCCATTTGTTCCTTTTCTGAGCGAATATATCTTTCAGGAAGTGAAGAGTTCAAAGGATAAAACGCAGAGCGTTCATTTAAGCGACTGGCCCAAAGCAGACAAAAGATTGATTGATAAAAAACTTAATCAGAACATGGAAAGACTAAGGGAAATTATAACTCTTAGTTTAGCTGAGAGATCGTCTGCAGGAATAAAGGTACGCCAACCTTTAAAGAGGTTGATTATTAAGAAGAAAATAGCAGGGTTTGAAAAAGAATTGCTGGACTTGATTAGGGAAGAAATAAATGTCAAAGAAATAGTTTTTGATAATACCATCAAAAAAGATGTAAAACTTGATACAAAAATTACCCCTGAGCTTAAACGCGAAGGGACAGCAAGGGAAGTTCTCAGATACGTTCAGCAAATGCGCAAGGCGGCAAAACTAAAACCCAAGGATAAGATTTCAATAGTTTATTCTGGAAGCGGTAATTTGAATAAAGCTTTAGAAAACTCAAAAGACTTTGTTTTAAAGGAAACCAAGGCGGAGGAATTTATCTTAAAGGAAAGAAAAAGTGGTGTTTTTAATATAGAGAGAGAAGTTAATATTGACAAGGAAATGCTTTGGATTGCAATTAAAAAACTTTAGAGAATCTGCTGGGGTTAAACCTATAGTTGGCCGACGCTAAGATGTCGAGGTTAAACCTCAACAAGCAAAATTGTTTGCCAACCGCTAATCGCTAAACGCTAGTTTGTTTGTATGTTTATTCACCATTCAACGAAGGGACTTGTTTTAGGGGAACGCGATTTTAAGGAGTCGGATAGATTTTTTACCATTTATACCAAAGAATTCGGAAAACTGGCTTTATTGGCTAAAGCAGTAAGAAAGATTAAATCTAAGCTGAGAGGAGGGTTAAATCTTTTTAGTCTAACTGAGATTGAATTTATTCAGGGGAAAACCCATAAGACTTTAACTGACGCAAAGACTGTTGAATCTTTCAGAAACATAAAGGATTCTTTAATAAAGTTAAAGATTGCTTACAAAACAGCTGAAATAGTTGATAATTTAATCGAAGAGCAAGAAAGGGATAAAAATATTTGGAACTTGTTGGAAAAAACTTTTCGGGAACTTAATAAAGGAAATTCGCTGAATCGGGATTTAAAAGTATATCACTACTTTTTCTGGAATCTTATTGACTTTGTAGGGTTTAGGCCTTCTACTGAAAAATGCCTTTTTTGCCAGAAAAAATTGAATTCAGGAATTCTGTATTTCAATGCCAAACAAGGAGGAGTGATTTGCGAAAAATGCCTTCCTCGGGGAGAAAAAAAGATAAGTAAAAAAGTTTCTTTGGATTTTCTTAAAATATTAGGAGTAATTTTAAAAAAAGACAGAGCGTTACTTTACAAAGTAAGAATGAAGAAGGACCACCTTGAAGAGTTAAAAGAGGTTTCGGAATATTATTACTCTTTTTTACTTCAGGAATTGGGACATTTTTCTGATAATAAAATTTAAAATATAAATATGAGTATTTTAGGTAAAAAATTCATCTTTTTCTTAATAATTTTAACTGTTATCTTAATAATAGTTGGGTATTTTTCCTATCAGGAAAACCTCTATTCCAAAGAAGTTTTAAAATTGGAAATTTTAGGTCCCGCAGAAACAGAACTTTCCCAGGAAGTTGAATATATTGTGAAGTACAAGAATAATGGCGACATCCGTTTAGAAAATCCGGAATTAATTTTCGAATATCCTGAAAATTCCTTGCCATTAGAAGGAAATTCTATAAAGGAGGTAAGGGGTGAAAAACAATTGGGGGATGCTATCTATCCCGGAGAAGAGAGAACTATTTCTTTTAAGGCTCGTCTTTTTGGAAAAGAGAGTCAATTAAAGACAGCTCGAGCCTCTCTAAGCTATAGACCAAAAAATCTAAAAGCTTTTTATGAAAGTTCGACTACTTTTACTACCGTGATAAAAAAGGTTCCCATAAGTTTTGAATTTGATTTACCTTCCAAACTTGAATCAGGCAGAGATCTTCAGCTTGGATTGATTTACTATTCTAATCTGAATTACCCTCTTTCTGACTTGAGAATTAAAATTGACTATCCTTCAGGATTTGAGTTTACGAAATCGGAACCCTTGGGTTTGGAAAAAAACGAATGGGAAGTTCCTCTTTTAAACAGGAATCAAGGGGGCAGGATTAATATTGATGGAGAGTTAAGCGGAAAGGTTGGAGAGAATAAGGTATTTGAAGCAAAACTAGGGATATGGCAAGAGGGAGAATTTGTTTTATTGAAAGAGATTAATTGGGGTCTGGAAATAATTCAACCTTCTTTATATATTTCCCAGCAGATAAACGGAAACCCGGAATACATTGCTCGGCCTGGAGATTTGCTTCATTATCAAATATCTTTTAGAAATGTTGGCGACAAGGACTTGAATAATCTTTTTTTGATGGTTAAATTGGAAGGAAAAGCCTTTGATATGATGAGTTTGAAATCAGATAAAGGAGATTTTGAGTTGGGAGACAATTCTCTTATCTTTGACTGGAAAAGAAATCCTGATCTGCGCTTCTTGCCTGCCAAAGAAGAGGGAGAAGTTGAATTTTGGATAAATTTGAAAGAAGATTGGGAAATACAAGGAGAGTCAGATAAAAATCCGACCATTAAAGATAGGGTATATTTAAGCCAAATTTGGCAGAATTTTGAAACTAAGATTAACTCAAAATTAGAAGTTGTTCAAAAAGGATACTTTAAAGATGAAGTTTTTGGTAATTTTGGATCAATTCCTCCGCAAGTAGGTAAAGAAACCAGCTATACTATAATGTGGCAAGCAAAGAACTATTATAACGATGTTGAGAATGTAAAAGTAAAGGCCCTTTTGCCTAAAAATGTTGACCTGACGGGAGAGATATTTCCGGAAGAAGAAATTGAAAATTTTGCCTTTGACTCAGAATCAAGAGAAATAGTTTGGAGTCTTGGAGAGATGGATATGGGTGAGGGAATTTTAAGCCCTCCTCAGAACATTTCTTTTCAAGTATCTTTAATGCCCTTACCAGAAGACAAGGGCAAGGTTCTTGAAATAATCAGTGATGCTAAGATAAAAGGAGAAGATAAATGGACAAATCAAATTTTAGAGTCCACGGCCGATGCAATAGATACTACCTTACCTGATGATGAAAACGTGGATGAAGAACAAGGTATAGTAAGATGATATATAATTTAAGTATTTAAAAAACGTTTATGGATACATTTTCGAAAATTATATCATTGTGCAAAAGAAGGGGATTTGTTTTTCCTTCGTCTGAAATTTATGGGGGATTCGGCTCCTGTTATGATTTTGGACCCTTGGGGGTCGAAGCAAAGAATAATATTAAAAGGGAATGGTGGCAGAGCATGCTGGGGGGTGATAAGGAAATAGTAGGTTTGGATGCAGCCATTTTAATGAGTCCTAAGGTTTGGCAGGCGTCAGGTCATTTGACCGCCGGTTTTGCAGATGAGCTTGTAGAATGCAAGCAGTGCAATAAGAGGTTTAAAAAGGATGAGATAAAATGTGATACTTGTCCTGAATGTGGAGGCAAGTTAAGCAAATCTCGGAAGTTTAATTTAATGATGAAGACATTTGTAGGATCGGTTGAAGATGAGGCTTCTGAAACATATTTAAGAGCAGAGACTTGCCAGGGCATTTACGTTAATTTTGAGAATATTTGGAAATCAATGCGGCTTAAGATTCCTTTTGGAATTGCTCAAATTGGCAAATCTTTCAGGAACGAAATTACCCCAAAAGACTTTATTTACAGGACTCGGGAATTTGAACAAATGGAAATGCAGTGGTTCTGCCGTCCTGAAAACGCAGATAAGTTTTTTGAATATTGGAGAGACCGTAGGATAAAATGGTATTTGGATTTAGGATTGAAGAAAGAGAATTTAAGAACTATCGAGGTTCCCGAAAAGAAAAGAGCTCATTATGCTAGAAGGCAGGTTGATATTGAATATCATTTCCCTTTTGGCTGGCATGAAATTGAAGGGATTCATAACCGTGGAGATTATGACCTTTCGAATCATTCCAAACATTCAGGCAGGGATTTAAGATATTCAGAAACAGACTCTTCAGGAAAAGAGAAAAAATATTTTCCTCATATTATTGAAACTTCAGTCGGAGCAGACAGATCTTTTTATGCATTTTTAACTGATGCCTATAGTGAAATCAAAGGTGCTAGGACCAAAACTACAAAAGCAGTAAAAGAAGTTGAGATTTTGTTGAAATTCCATAAAAGACTAGCCCCTGTAAAAATAGCTGTTCTTCCTTTGGTTAAAAACAAGCCTGAACTTATTAAAAAAGCAAAAGAGATTTATTCTTTGTTAAATTCTCATTTTTCCTGTCAGTACGATGAGGCAGGATCTATCGGAAGGAGATATAGGAGACAAGATGAAATAGGTACAATGTATTGCATTACTTGCGATTTCGAAACATTAGAAGATAATACTGTTACTGTTAGAAATCGTGATACCATGAAACAGGAAAGAATAGAAATCAAAAAGCTGGTTAATTTTTTGAAAGAAAAACTGGAAGAGTAATAATGTCTTTAAAATATTTCTTAACCTGTTTTTAAGAGCGGGTTTTATTTTTCGTTAAATTAAAGTATAATTAAGAAAAATATGTATAAAAAAAGTGTTCTTAATAACGGTTTAAGGATTATTACCGTTTCCCAACAAAGCACCCGAGCAATAACTGTATTAGTACTTGTAAAAACGGGTTCTAAATATGAAGACAAAGAAACAAATGGAATTTCCCATTTTTTAGAACATATGTTTTTTAAGGGTACGAAGTTTCGACCCTCACCGATTGCGGTTGCTGAAACATTAGATAAAGTAGGAGGAGTTTACAATGCTTTTACGGGGGAAGAATATACTGGATACTTTGCTAAGGTTGAATCTTCTAAATTCGAACTTGCCTTAGATTGGGTCTCTGATATTTTTTTAAATTCTACTTTGCCCGAAAAGGAGATCAAGAAAGAAAGGGGAGTGATAGTTGAAGAAATAAATATGTTGAGAGATCATCCTATGAGTTATCTTCAGGTTTTGTGGCAGGAACTCCTCTATGGTGACCAGCCCGCTGGATGGAATATTGCCGGGACCAAAGAAAATGTGATGAAAATGACTAGAAAAAGATTATTTGACTACAGAAACAGCCAATATACGTCTTCCAATACAATAATTTGCGTTGCGGGAAAGATAAATTCAAAAGAAGCTGTAAAGTCAGTTAGAAAATCCTTTGCTAAAATATCAAAGGGTGTTTCCTTAAAGAAACCAAAGGTTTTAGAAAGCCAGAATTCTCCTAACTTCCTTTTGCATCATAAAAAAACCGATCAAACTCATCTTTGTCTGGGAGTGAGGGCGTATAATATGTTTCATCTTGCCAGATATCCAACGGTGCTTTTGGCAAGAATTTTAGGAGGCATGATGAGTTCCAGAATGTTTGTTGAGCTGAGAGAAAAATTGGGTTTATGCTATTATATAAGCACAAGCGTTGATGCTAATCCTGATACTGGGTTTTTAGTGACTCAGGCCGGTGTTGACAATAAGAATGTAGAAAAAGCAATCTCAGCTATTTTAAAAGAATATGAGAAAATCTTTAGCGAGGAGATTTCTGTTATAGAACTTAAGAAGGCAAAGGATAATATCAAGGGCAAGATGGCTCTTTCCCTTGAGCCGTCAGACAATTTAGCTTCTTTTTATGGAGTCCAGGAGCTTTTAGAAGAAAAAACCTTAACACCTGAAGAAATTTTTGAAATGATCGATAAAGTTTCTACAAAAGATATCTTAAAATTGGCAAAAGAGATCTTCGTCCCCGAAAAACTAAACTTAGCTCTAATCGGGCCTTTTGAAGATAAGAAGAAAATTCAAAAACTTTTAAAATTATGAGTGAAGATAAAATATTAGATATATCCTGGGGGACTATCTTAAAAATTACTTTTGCGATTTTCTGTTTTTATCTGATTTATTTGATTAAAGATATTCTTATTTGGATTGCCTTTGCGCTGATTATTTCCATTTTATTTGATCCGGCTATTGATTTTTTAAAAAGAAGAAAGGTTCCCAGAACTTTAGCAACCATTTTTGTCTATGTTTTTCTTTTCGGACTGATGGGGACTTTAATTTATTCTATAGTTCCTTTTTTCATTTTTGAAATCGAACAATTTACTCAGCTTTTTTCTCAATACTTTGAGAAAATTGCTCCGCCTTTGAGCGGATTGGGGATTGAAGCGTTTGAAAGCATGGAAAGCTTTACAGGGGCTTTGGAAGGATGGCTAATCTCTGCTTCTGCTAATATTTTTAGTGCTCTTGCCTCTATTTTTGGAGGAATTTTTTCTGCTGTTACTATTTTTACTATTGCTATTTTTCTTTCCATCGAAGAAAAGGGAATAGAGAAAGTAATAAGGCTTTTATCTCCTAAAAAACACGAAGAGTTTATTTTGAGTTTATGGGAGAAAAGTAAAGTGAGAGTTTCCAGATGGTTTGCTTCGCGAATTCTCCTTTGTATTTTTATTGGCGTCTTTACCTTTGTCGCCTGCCATATTTTGAATATAAAGTATGCTGTTTCTTTTGGATTGCTGGCAGGAATTTCTGACCTAGTTCCTATTATAGGTCCTATTTTTGCCGGCACTATAATTATTATTTTCTGCGCTTTGGAGAGCTGGGTTAAAGCTTTAATTATGCTTGTTGTCTTTCTCTTAATCCAGCAGATAGAAGGGAGTATTTTAACTCCTATTTTAACAAAACGTCTTGTTGGACTTCCTCCAGTTTTGGTGATAATTGCCTTGATGATAGGAGGAAAGTTGTGGGGAGTTCTTGGAGCCGTTTTAGCAATTCCTTTATTTGGTCTTCTGTACGAGTTTTCAAGCCATTTTTTGAAAAGGAGAAAAGAAATTCAAGCAGAAATGTAGTTTATGGAGAAATATTATATAACTACAACTTTGCCTTATGTTAACAGTGAGCCGCATATTGGTTTTGCTTTGGAAATTATTCAAGCAGATGTAATAGCAAGATATCACAGAATCTTGGGTGATGAAGTTTTTTTTAATACCGGTACAGACGAGCACGGTGTTAAGGTTTATCGCAAAGCTCAGGAAAGTGGATTGGACACGCAGGCCCTCTGCGACATTAATGCTAAAAAATTTAATAGTTTAAAAAAAACCTTAAATCTAAGTTATGATAATTTCATTCGCACCACCGATTTGCAACATATTAAAGCGGCTCAAGAATTTTGGCGTCGCTGCAAAGAAAACGGAGACATCTATAAAAAGGATTACAGAATTAAATATTGTGCGGGATGCGAATTAGAAAAAACCGAGACAGAATTAGTTAATGGTAAATGTCCCCTTCATCCAGATCAGGAATTGGAAATTATTGAAGAAGAAAACTATTTTTTTCGCTATTCAAAATATCAAGACAAGCTCTTGGATTTATATCAAAAGAATCCCGAATTTGTCTTGCCCGAATCCAGATTTAATGAAATTAAAGAGTTTACTAGGAAAGGACTAAAAGATTTTAGCATTTCCCGATTAAGGGATAAAATGCCTTGGGGTATAAGCGTGCCGGACGATGACACTCAAGTAATGTATGTTTGGTTTGATGCATTGGTTAACTATATTTCTTGTTTAGGTTGGCCAGATAATTTGGAGAAATTTAATGATTTTTGGCCAGGCATTCAAGTGGCAGGCAAAGATAATTTACGTCAGCAGTCCTCCATGTGGCAGGCCATGCTTATGTCAGCAGGAATTAAGCCGTCAAGTCAAATTTTTATCCATGGTTTTATCACATCCAATGGCCAAAAAATGTCAAAAAGTCTGGGAAACGTAATTAACCCTTTTGAATTAGTTGAAAAATATGGGACAGATGCAGTAAGGTATTTTTTCTTAAGGGAAATCTTACCAACAGAGGATGGAGACTTTACTTATGAAAAATTCGAATCCAGATATAATAGTGATTTAGCTAAGGGTTTGGGGAATTTAGTGGCGAGAGTGGTGACCATGGCAGAAAAAGTGAGTCTAAGGTTCAATAATCAAGACAACAGACAGCTGAATACCCAAAAACCAATAGATATTGAAACGGAAAAAACTTGGGGAAAATACCAAAAGGCTTTGGATGGTTTCAAGTTTAATGAGGGGCTAATGGCTGTTTGGCAACTAATTAGTTTTTGTGATCGCTATATTGAAAAAGAAAAACCTTGGGAAAATCCAAAAGAGAAACAACAAGTTGTCTTGGAACTAATTATTGTTTTGAAAAACATTGCTCAAATGCTAGAGCCATTTTTACCTGGAACTTCAAAAGAAATTCTAAATCAATTTGAAGACAAAGAATTTTCAAGAGAAGGATATTTTGAAATAAAAAAGGGAAAGCCTCTTTTCCCTAGAATTTGAGATAAAAATCTTAAAGGTTAAACTTTTTCGATGCAGAACTTAGCATCTTTTTTATTTCTTGATTTTGTCGAATAATACCTAGTAAGCCCTTTTGCTTTTTTCAAAGCTTTTTCTTGACCCTTTTTTAAAAAAGGTCTCTTCCTGTAATTTCTTATTAAGGTTAAAGGGCCTGGATAATTCTCCATTTCAACCAAAATATCGTTTTTTAAAGCTAATTTCTTAATCTTTTTATTTTCCTTGTTGTCTCTTCCTACGATTATTTTAATTTCATTTTCAATAAAATGCCTGCCAAGCTTTAAAAGCTCGATATCATTTTTTTCACGTTTTAAATTCCGAGGTGTTTTCTGCCATAGTTTTAATATTACTTTTAAGCGTTTTGAAAATTCAGGATCTGTTAAAAGACAGCCTCCGGCCGGAGAAGGGTAAGACTGTAATTTAGTTTCTTTCGCCAATTTTATTTGTTCTTTTCTCGAACGTCCCGAAATGGCAAAAAGTTTTTTTCTTTCAATAAAACCCTCTTTTTCTATTAAGGTTTCATTGAGTAATTTTGCTGAAAGAGGTCTCAAAAGGTGTCCGCTGAGAGAACTTTCTTTTTCAGTAATCTGAAGAACTTTTCTATTTTGGCTCATGGGTCTCTGACCAATAACTTCTCCTGTCGCAATGAAATCAAAACCCTCCTTTCCCATAATTTTCTTTGCTTTTTTCAACATTGAGATACGGCAATCAATACAAGGATTCATTTGAGATCCGTAACCATGTTTTGGATCTTTTACAACTCCAAGATGTTCCTTGGAGAAATCAATGATTTTCAAAGGGATTCTTATTTTCTTTGCAGATTTTTGAGCTTCATTTTTATTTAAAAAACAGCTTTTGAAATAAAGAGCTTTTATTTTTACTTTTTGTTTTCTTAAGATTTTAACAGTTAAAATAGAGTCTAATCCTCCAGAAAATAAAACCAGTCCTTGTTTCGTTCGTTGATTTGTCACAGAAGAATGTTTTTTAGAGGTCATACAAAAGAAGATTTATTTTTTCATTCATATGTTTATTATAGTTTATTATATTTTTTACAAAAAGGTTGAAGAGCACGGGACTACTCCCGTGCTCTTGTGTTTATTCTAACCAAATTTTTACGTAATACGATTTTTTTAACATAAACAGGCATAGCAGCTCTTTTTTCCATAAAGGACTTTTTCTCAAATCTTATTATATTTGGATAGAAAGATCTAAGAATAGTGCCGCTGTCGACATCGGAGCAAAACTTATTTGGTTTTGAACATTCTTGAAATGGAATTTTATAAAGAGATATTCCTTTAATGTCTTTGTCTTTCTCTAAATTTATTGCAAAATTTCTTAATTTTATAATGAGAGACGATACTTGCTTTAATTTGCAAAGATGATTGAGGGAATTGGTGGAGATTTCTAATATCATAACGGGCTCATTATTTATCTTACAATTCTTTTTCCCTTGAATCTTTGAATCGAGAAAGCCGTTTGTTACATTAATAAAACTTCCATCGGGCATTTTCAGAGCAGCAGGTTCAATTCCCCTAATAGAGAGAATATAGCGGATTTCAAAGCTATGTAATTCTTTCGGTCTCATGAGTTCAGAGAAGACTTTAAGAAACTTTCTATTAACCCTTATCAGTATTGGGTCTAGTTCCGGTAAAAATTTAAAGTTCCAGAAAAATCTTTTAGATATCTCTTTAAAAACCAAATCAATTTTTTCAATATTCCAAACATTTCCTTCCATTTTTTTTAGGAAATCTACTTCATGTATATCCATTTATTTTTACCTCCTTGGATTGTTTTTTAAAAGTGCGGTAGGCTAAATGCCTCTAGTAAAATAGCATAATTCATATTTCTGTCAAGCGATTAAGCGCTTGAAAAAAGATTACTTATGTGGTATGGTATGCGATTAGTAAAATATTTTTAAAAGAACATTAAAAAAAGGAGGAAGGAAATGAAAAAAGGGTTGATTTTTTTAATTTTGTTGCTTATTTTGTTCCTGTTTGCTTTAGAGGGTTTGGCTTATAACTGGGTTGTCGAAGCCGATGCTGTAGAATTGAAAATTTACTTTTTTAATCAGGAAGATTGTCTAACAAAGATTTCATACTTGATTAAAGTAGATGGGTTTTCGAAGACGGAGGTTGTGAGAAAGGCAGTGGAAAAACTTCTCAGGGGACCTGAGAGCGATAATCTATTTAGTTTTATTCCCGAAGGAACGAAACTAAATTATGTGATTCTTTTAGGGGAAACTATTATTTTGGATTTCTCAAAAGAACTACAGGATTATGGAGGCGGTAGCTTTAACGCGATTCATATAAGACAACAGTTCGAAGAAACCTTATACCAGTTTCCTTTTATTAAAAACATTATTTTCCTTGTTAATGGCGAGGGAGAGGAAAGTGGAGTTTTACAGCCCTAAAATTAAGAGCCCATTAAGCTATTACTTGATGGGCTCTTTTTCTTGTTCTTATTTCAGGAACCTTTTTGATTAATTCTGTCAATTCCCCGATACTAGAAATTACTATCTTTGCTCCGTATTTTCTTAGTGTTTTAGCGTCAAAAGTATTGGTGATGCCGACTGGAAAGACAGAGTGTCTTTTGGCAAGACACATATCTATCGGTTCGTCCCCTAAATAGAAGGTGCAATTTGAGAATTGTTTAGAAGTCAATCCAGTATACCTTTTGAGAATATCAACGTGCTCTCTTTTTGGTATTTCTCCAGACAGGATTAACTCAAAAAAGTAAAAAAGTTTATTCTCTTTAAGTATTTTTTCTGTTTTCATTCTACTGGAACGCGTGGTAAGAAAGATCCTTATCTCTTTCTGCTTCAACTCTGTTAAGAAATCTTTTACTCCTTTGAAAACTTCTGGCTCTTTTGTTTCAATGATTTTATAAAAAGAATGTGCAAGATTTTTAAATCCTTTCTTAAAAAAACTTTGCAAATTGGAAACATCTTTTTCTAAAACACCGAAGTAAAACCTGAAGAGGAAAGGATTGGAGAACAAGAACTTTCCTAATAAAAAGCGATACAGTTTTTCGCTATCTGCCAGTGTTCCGTCAAAATCGAGTACGGCGAAGTGAATCTTTTTCAATTTAATCTCCTCCTTTCTTTCCTTTCAGTTTATTTTACTTTTGATCCCATGGTAAGTTTTTTAGAATAATATTATCATCTCTCTGCGGTCTTGGAAATTTTGATTTTTTCTTTTTCCTTGGTATTTTAAGTTTCAGTCTAAGCTGTAGGTAATTTTCCTTTTTAACGGTGTTTGATATCTCTTTAATTTCGGCTGATCCTTGAAACAATTCTTCGGGCTCAACCATAAGAAAACATCTGTCTTCCCTACATGCTTTTAAGAAATCACAATACTTACAACGGTTGCTTGGATTTTTTGGGAAGGAATGGTTCTGTACATTCTCTCTAAAGTGATGAATAGCATCTAAGAGGACTTCATAATCTTTCTCTTTGCGATAAGTAAAAAATGTTTTGCGGTTTCTTAAATAATACCAGATAAACCCGATAGGTTTCTTTCCTGTGGTTTTTTCATAAAGGTAGCAGTATAAGGTTGCCTGGAAATCTTCGTGCAGACTATATTGCAGGCGAACTTTTTCCATCAAAGGAAGATTATCTTCAGGTTGATAATAGCCGTATCCGGGGTATCCTGTCTTGATATCAACTATTACTGTCGCTTGATAGCGAGAATCAAGGGCTCCTTTCTTAATCAATTCCGGACGATGACTTTCTATGTATCCGAGAGGTACCCTGCGAACTTGATCAAATCTTCCTCTAAGGAGAATTCCTCCTTTCAGTCTTGTCTGGTAATAACTTTCAATTTCAAGGGGGTCAGGTTTTCTTACGTTGTCATTCCAGTAATTAGCAATACAAATGGCTCCAACTTGGCCATATTTCTTTTCTTTGTCCTCGTCAATAAAGACAAGTTTTTTTTGTTCCTTGGCATCCTTAAGGGCTCTTTGCCATCTATTAAACCAAGCAGCAATAGCAGACTTTTTACTTTTGAAAAAGAATTTTCTAGGTTGAGCAGGTTTTTTATGGAGACATGCTACATGTCTGTGAACTCCGGATCCACAAAGAAAGTGGTAATTTGTCTTTTTCGGAATGCTTGTGAAAAAACTATAATACCATTTCCGGGGACATTCGGAATACATCCTAAGTCCTGAAACGCTTATTTTCATTCGAAATCATCCTCCTTTCTTATCGAATTTCTTTCCTTATTAAATTTTTAAAGGGCGTGTAATTATAACATATTAAAGAATATGCAATTATAACATAGATATCGCTATTTTTCAAGTAAGATGTTGAAATAAAAACCAGGATGGTAATTACACCCTGGTTTTAAAATAAATTTTGTAAAATCTACTATTTGTCTTTAGAAAGGCAAATATGAACTATAAATGATATTTTTAAATTTTTCAGAGGTAATTTCTTTAAAAGAAATTAGTTGCTCTCCCTTAAAACTTAATTTAAAAATATTGTCGAACTTTCCTAGCTCAAAACAGTTAGGTAATTCTATTACTTCTTTTCCGATAGATACATTTATTGATATCTGATTTTCTTTTTCTGTCGATACTTGATTTGTTATAGTTGCGCCTTTCATTTTTACCTCCTTTTTTTTAAAACACAGTGAAAAATAAAAAAACAATGAGAAGCGAAATTTATCTTTTAAATTATTTCATTATAGAATCCTCCTTTCTTTTTTTAATGAACAATGTTGTTTTCTTAAGAATGTATTCCTATTATACCAGAATAAAAAAAAAACATCAAGAGTATCGACGTTTAACCTTGACAGATTTATTATATTAAATCAATTAAAAGTTTAGCCAACCTTTTAGGATCGTGTTCAATAACGGTGCGTTTTAAAAGTGCTCTTCCAATAAACTTCTTTTCCGGCAAACCTTCATTGACCTTTACCATTTTCAGTAATTCAGGGTTTTCTTTTGTGTATTTTTTAATTTTCTGCTTGGAAGGAGATTCACTGTTGTAAATTACATAATCCAGCTCCGATTTTAAATATTTCTCAATTTGCTCGGTAAAATCTAGAACACTAAAGTTGTTGGTCTCCCCGTATTTACACATCAAATTACAAATGTAAGCTTTTTTTGCTTTACTCTTTGTTATTGTTTCAGGTATGCCTTCGGTTAATAATATCTGGGCAAGAGAGGAATATAGATCTCCGGGTCCCATTACTATTAAGTCTGCTCTTTCTATTGCTTCCAATGCTTTGGGGTAAGCTTTTGTTTTGGGTTTGAGGTAAATTCTTTTAATTTTTAAATTACCGTTATGCTTTGGAATATCAATGTTTGTTTCTCCTGAAATAACTTTTCCATTTTCTAAAACTGCATAAATCTCCGATTTGGTTAAGGTTACGGGCAGTACTTGATGCTCTATCTTCAGCATCCTCTTTATTTCCTTTATCACCTTATCGTAATCATTGGTACTGAGTTCTAGAGCAGTAATTAAAAGATTGGCAAAGTTGTGTCCTTTCAACTCTCCTGCTTCAAAACGATAATTAAAAAGATCTTCTATGACGGGAGAAGTGTTGGCTAGAGCAATAAATGATCTCCTAATATCGCCCGGAGCGGTAATTTTATAGTCCTTTCTCAGTCTGCCTGAAGATCCCCCCGTGTCAAGCATTGCGCAGATTGCGGATATTTTTACTGGATATTTTTTTAAACCCTGTAAAATTGCCTTGGGCATGGCATTGCCTCCGCCCATGCATACTATTTCTTTGCCCGCCTTCTTATTTAAAATATTAGAAGATTTTTTCTTCATTTTTTTTAGCGAGGGTAAAAGTTTCTTTGTTTAACTTAAAATATCTTTTAGGCACTATTTTTTCAATTCCTTTTAGAATTGATTCAGGAGTTAAGGGAATCAGTTTCTTAAATGAAGCCAGAGCTAAAAGATAGATTCCTGCTACAACATCTTTCCCCAATTTTTCTCTACAGATTTCAGAAGCGGAAATTAAAAATACTTTATCCGAGGATTTTTTAATTACGCTAACAATTTCTTTTTCTGAGAAAGATTTTTTAAAGGGGATGGGAATAATGTTTTTGTTAATTAAAAAAACAGTTTCTTTATTTGAAAAATAAACTCCCTTGAGTGCTTCCTGGGTTTCCAGAGCAATAACTATATTTGCTTTCCCTTTCGCAACCAGAGGAGAATGGATCTTTTTGCCCATGCGAATATGAACTCCAACAGAACCGCCTCTTTGGCTCAAACCGTGAAGTTCGGACGTTTTAACGTCATATCCCTGGGAGAAAGCAGCTTCGGAAACTATTTTTAGGAGGGTTATTAATCCTTGGCCTCCGGTGCCTACGATAATAATGTTTGATTGTTTATTTTTTTGTTTCATTTTTTCTTTTAAGAAAAATGCAAGGCCTTCTGGCTATAATGACCGAAACCTCTTTCTTGTTTATAAAGTTTTTAATTGTTTCTATGAATTCCTTCTGCCTTGCGGGGTCAATTACCTTTAGATTTTTTACCCCGCAAGCCCTAACTATATCTTCGATCTTTATCCTTCGAGTTACGTTGTCAGCTCCGGGATTTGGCTGGTGTCCCGTCATTGCCGTTATTCGATTATCGGTAACTATAATCAGAGGATTAGAATTATTAAAAACTGTATTTATTAAAGCAGGGATACCGGCATGAAAGAAAGTCCCGTCGCCTATAAAAGCAATAAGCTTCTGGTTTTTAGTTGATTTTTTAATGCCGTGGGCAATTCCAATAGAAGCGCCCATGCATGAAAGGTAATCTTGAAGATTGTGGGGAGGAAGCCCTCCGAGCATATAGCAACCGATATCTCCCCCGAAGATCACTTTTTTTTCATCAACAGCTCTTTTGACGGCACTGAAAATCAGCCAGTAAGGGCAACCCGGACATAATTGGGGAATATGTTTCACAGAAGGAACTTTCGCTTTTGATTTAGGTTCTTCGTATTTGACTCCGGCAAATTCAGCTAAAGCGTTAATAATCATCTCCGGTCTAAACTCGCCGGTTTCCGGCAGTAAATTCTTTCCGATAACTTTAAGATTTGGATTGACTTTTTTTGCCAGAATATTTATTTCTTTTTCAAGATAGGGTTCTAGTTCTTCAAGGACAAAGACCTTGCTTTTACTTTTGATGAACTTTTCAATCTCCTTTTCGGGTAAGGGATAAAAAATGCCGAGCTTTAGAACAGGAATATCCAATTTTAATTCCTGTAAAGCTTCTTTTAAGTAAAGGTAAGAGATTCCGGAAGTAATTAATCCAAGTTTGCTCTTAGAGGGGGATTCCTTCCTAACGATTTCTAATTTTTCGCTGAATTTTTTAATTTCTTTAATCTTTTCTAAAAGTTCGTCTTTCATTTTCAAGACCCTCGGAGGCATTGTAACAAATCTTTCAACGTCTTTAATAAAAATCCCCTTGGAATTGAATTTGGGCAAGTTAGATAGTTTCACGGGCATTCGCTGGTGAGAAACTCTTGTTGTCAGCCTTATCATGACCGGTATCTTGAATTTCTCTGATATTCTGAAAGCGATCTTTGTAAAATCTTTGCACTCCTGGGAATCGGAAGGTTCTAAAGTGGGTAGGTGGGCGAGATAGGAATAGGCTCTGGAATTTTGTTCTGATTGGGCCGAACTCCAGCAATTAGGATCATCGGAAACCGCTATCACCGTAGGCCCCTTGCTTCCGGTGTAAAGAAATGGCAGTAAAGCGTCTGAGCATACATTTACCCCAAAATGTTTCATTGCTACTAAAGTTTTAAGACCTGAGAAGCTTGCTCCTATTCCTGCTTCCAAAGCTACTTTTTCGTTTACCGAGTATTCAAAATACAAATTCCTTATTTTGTATTCCGAATTTTGAATTTGGTAAAAAGTATTTCCAATTTCTGATGCCGGAGTGCCCGGGAAGGTGGATACAAACTGAACTCCTGCCTCTAAAGCTCCTCTGACAATTGCATCGTTTCCCAATAAAAGTATTTTTTTGTTTGGCTTTTTTGAAGTAATTTCTTTTAACATATTTATTCAACAGTTACAGATTTTGCTAAATTACGGGGCTTGTCAATGTCGTGTTTCCGCAGAAGTGCTACGTAATAGGCAAAGAGCTGTAAAGGGATGGCTATGAGTATTGGGTTTAGCATTTCCAAAGTTTTGGGAATGTAAATTACATCATCAGCTATTTTTTTAATTTTTTTATCTCCTTGGGTGGCAATGACTATAATAGGGCCATTTCTTACTTTAATTTCTTCGATATTTGACAATGTTTTATCGTAAACGCTGTCGGAGGGCGCTATTGCAAATGTGGGAAAGTTTTTATCTATCAAAGCGATGGGTCCGTGTTTCATTTCTCCTGCTGTATATCCTTCGGCATGGATATATGATATTTCTTTTAGTTTTAAAGCTCCCTCAAGAGCGCTCGGATAATTATATTTTCTTCCTATGTATGAGAAATTAGAATATTTCTGGTATTTTTTAGCAAGTTTTTCTATTTGACGATAGTCTTTCAGAATTTTTTGTACAAGTTGGGGAATTTTTGAAAGTTCTTCTGCTATTTTCTTTCCCGCAACTAAAGATAGATTTCTCTGTCTGCCTAAAAACAATGTAAGAAGAGAGAGGACTGCGAGCTGAGAAGTAAAAGCCTTGGTTGATGCTACTCCGATTTCCGGTCCTGCATGATTATATATCCCGGCGTCGGTTTCTCTTGTCAGGGAGGATCCCACTGTGTTAACAATGCCTAAAGTGAGGACTCCTTTTCTTTTTGCTTCCTTTACTGCGCCTAAGGTATCGGCCGTTTCACCTGACTGGGAAATGGCAATTAATGCTGTTTTTTTATCTAAAATTGGTTTTCTGTATCTAAACTCTGAAGCCAAATCAACTTCAACAGGAATACCGGCCAGTTCTTCTATCATATATTCTCCAATAAGTCCTGCGTGATAAGCGGTTCCACAGGCAACAATCTTTATCTTTTCTATTTTTCTAAGTTTTTTCTCAATAACTTCCAGTCCTCCCAGTTTGGAACATCCTTCGGGAATAACTAATCTGCCCCTCAGAGCGTTTTCAATACTTTGAGGCTGCTCCATTATTTCTTTAAGCATAAAATGCTTGTATTTTCCTTTTTGAGCATCTTCAAATTTCCATTCTATATTCCTTGGTTTTCTGTTTCTCACTTCTTTTCCTTTAGTGATGAAAAAATCTTCAGGAGTAACTACCGCTATTTCTCCGTCTTCCAAATAAATGATTTTATTGGTGTGGGCAATGACGGCTGCCGGATCAGAAGCTATCATGTATTCATTCTTCCCCAAGCCGATGAGAAGGGGACTTGCCATGCGGGCAGCGACTATTTTGTTTGGATCTTGCTCTGAGATAACAGCCAATCCGTAAGTCCCTTTTAAATAAGGGAGGGCTAATTTTACTGCCTGTTCCAGATTTCCTTTGAAGAATTTTTCAATAAGGTGAGCTATGACTTCGGTGTCAGTTTCGGAAGTGAAATGATGCCCCTGTTTTTTTAGTTCTGTTTTTAAAGATTGGTAATTTTCAATAATACCGTTATGCACGAGCCAAATATTTTTTTTGCATCCGTAATGAGGATGAGCATTTCTCTCGCTTACTTTTCCCGTGGTAGCCCAGCGCGTGTGCAGGATAACGGGATTTGCAGAAAAATGGTTATTTGAATTGTTTAGCTTCTCCTCGAGTTTATTAATTCTGCCTACTGTTTTCTGACAGAAGATTTTGTTTTTGGTTTTATCTAAAAAAGCAACACCGGCAGAATCATATCCTCTGTACTCAAGCCTTTTTAAAGCTTCAATTCCCATTCTGAGAGAATTGGGATTGGTTTTTTTTGAAATGTAGCCGACAATTCCGCACATATTATATCACTATATTGATGAGTTTTTTCGGTACGAAAATGAACTTTTTAATTTTTCTGTTTCCAATCCACTTTTTAATCTTTTCACTTTTCAGAGCAAGGTCTTTGGCTTCCTCTTCGGAAATGTTTGATTTGGTTTCAATTTTGTCCCTCACTTTACCGTTAATCTGCACTATTAGAATTATTGATTCTTTCTGGGTTAATTTTAAATTATACTTGGGCCATTCCTCTAAAAATATACTCCGTTTGTGTCCGAGTTTTTGCCATAATTCTTCAGCTATATGAGGAGCAAAAGGAGAAAGCAATATTAGCGTTTTTTCAACAGTTTCTTTTGTTAATTCTTTCTTGTGCCCCGAGCAGAGGTTTATAAATTCCATAAAGACAGCAACTGCGGTATTAAATCTGCAAGATTCAATATCATGGTCTATTTTCTTGTTGAGCCTGTTTAAAGCTGTTGCAACATCAGTATTTTCTTTGTCTGATTTTTCCTGATAATTTGAAAAAAGCTTCCATACTTTGTCCAAAAAGCGATAGCATCCTTTTACTCCCTGGGTATTCCATGAAATTGCTTGATCGAAAGGACCCATAAACATCTCGTAAATTCTTAAAGTGTCTGCTCCGTATTGCTCAATTATGGTATCGGGGTTTATGACATTGCCAAAGGACTTTGACATTTTTCTTCCGTCTTCGGCCAAAACTGTTCCGTGGCATGTCCTTCTTTTATATGGTTCTTCTTGGGGAGCTACGCCGATATCATAAAGGAATTTGTAAATAAATCTGGAGTAAAGCAAGTGTAAGGTTGTGTGCTCCATGCCTCCGTTATACCAGTCAACGGGCATCCAGTATTTTAGTTTTTTAGGATCTGCAAGATGTTGATCATTATAAGGATCAACATATCTCATAAAATACCAATTAGAACCTGCCCAGTTAGGCATGGTATCGGTTTCTCTTTTGGCAGAGCCTCCGCATTTAGGGCAAGTTGTGTTTACCCAATCGGTTATCTTTGCAAGAGGGGACTCCCCGGTTCCCGTAGGTTCATATTTTTCTACATAAGGAAGTTCTATTGGTAGGTCTTTTTCGGGAACGGGAACGGCTCCGCATTTTGGACAATGGATTATGGGGATTGGTTCTCCCCAATAATGCTGGCGTGAAAAAATCCAATCTCTTAATTTATATTGAATAGTTTTTTCTCCAAGTCCTTTTTCTTTAAGCCAGTTTGTAATTTCTTCGATTGCCTGTTCGGAACTTAATCCATTGAATTTTCCGGAATTAACTAATATTCCATAGCCAATAAAAGCTTCTTTGGAGATGTCTCCTCCCGAAATGACCTCTCTGATTTCTAAGCCGTAATTTTTGGCAAAGTCGTAATCACGATAATCGTGGGCAGGTACAACCATGACAGCGCCTCCTCCGTAAGTTGCTATTACGTAATCACCGACCCATACAGGGACCTCTTTGTTGTTTATAGGGTTTACGGCAGTTATTCCTTTGAGTTCAACACCTGTTTTTTCTTTACTTAATTCAGTCCTTTCAAATTCACTTTTCTTCCTCGATTCTTTTATGTACCCTTCTACCTCTTTAAGGTTTTTTATCTTCGGCTTCAAGTTTTGGATGAGTTTATGTTCTGGAGCTAATACAATAGCAGTTATGCCAAATATAGTATCGGTTCTTGTAGTAAAAATCCTAATTTTTTCTTGAGAGTCTGAGATTTTAAAATCAATTTCCGTGCCGGAACTTTTACCTATCCAATTTATCTGCTGGGCCTTAACTCTTTCGGGATAATCCACTTTTTTTAAATCTTCTATTAATCTGTCTGCATATTTTGTTATTTTAAACATCCATTGCTTTAGAAGTTTTTTCTCAACTTCAGCTCCGCATCTTTCGCACTTGCCAGATATTACTTCTTCGTTAGCTAATCCTGTTTTACAAGACGGGCACCAGTTAATTGGAATTTCTGATTGATAGGCAAGCCCTTTTTCAAAAAGTTTAAGAAAAATCCATTGGGTCCATTTATAATATTTAGGATCAGTTGTGTTAACTTCTCTTTCCCAGTCAAGAGACATTCCCAAACTCTTAAGCTGTCTTTTAAAATTAGCTATGTTTTTTTCAGTTGTTTTCTTCGGATGAGTACCTGTTTTTAAAGCATAGTTTTCAGCGGGCAACCCAAAAGCATCCCAGCCGATAGGGAATAAAACATTAAATCCTTCCATTCTTTTTTTCCTTGCCACTGCGTCTAAAGCAGAGTAGCTCCGGGTATGCCCAACGTGCAACCCGTCCCCGGAAGGATATGGAAATTCAAAGAGAATATATTTTTTCGGTTTTTCAGAAAAATCTTCTGCATGGTAAAAACCATTATCATGCCAGTATTTTTGCCACTTCTTTTCTATTTCTTGATGGTCGCATTTATCCATAAAATATATTAATTCTCTATTAATGTTTGCTTATTTTATCTCTTTTCCTCTCTTTTGTCTATTTATTCTTTTATTCAAAAAGCAGGGAAATATTCCCTGCAGGCTTTAAAAACATTAAATGTTAAAAAGATTTTTAGCGTTATCTGTAGTTGCTTCAGCTAATTTCTCAAGTTCTACATCCTTTGCTTCGGCGATTCTTTGAGCGATGTATTTTAAATTCAAAGGAGTATTTCTTTTTTCTTCAAAAGGCGGAGGGGTCAGATAAGGGCAATCGGTTTCAAGGAGAATTTTCTCAAGGGGAGTTTCTCTAACGATTTCTTTAAAATCTATTCCTTCAATGTTTTTGAAAATTATTCCGTTAAGTCCAATGAAAAAGCCAAAGTTAAGATACTGTTTCAGCTCTTCGGTTGTGCCTACGTATCCGTGAGCCACTGCTTTGTTTGGCCTTAATTGTTTATTTTCTTTTAAGATGTCAATTAGGTCCTGATGAGCCATCCGGCAATGGAAAACCACCGGGAGATTTAATTCTTTTGCCAAAGTAAGTTGTTCTAAAAGAAGCTCTTTTTGTTTTTGTTTAAAAAGTTTTTTCCTGATTTGGGTTTTTGGTTTCCAGTAATAGTCAAGACCGATTTCTCCAATAGCCACTACTTTGCCTCCGTTATTAATGTTTTGTAAGGCGAGTTCTTTGTATTTGCCGTAATCAAATTCTTCCTCTCTTGTCTGGTATTGTATTTCTTCGGGATCCATTTTAATTTTAACCAATCCAGTTTCAAGATTAATCGGATGCAGCCCCACAACCGCATAAACTCCCTGTTCGTATTTGTTTGCTATCTCAACAGCTCTTTTACTGGTAGTATATTGGGAGCCGATATTTACCATCCAGATATTATCTTTAAGGCACTTCTCTACTATCTCAAATGAATCTTCTTTGAAAGCATTAAAGTTTAAATGGGCATGGGTATCTATGTACATAGGTTTAGTAATAGTTAAACGGAGAACCGTTCTCCGTTATTTTTGGATTGTGCGGGTTAAACCCTGTTATTCTTTCCCGTTATTGGTTATTAGTTGTTAGTTACATTGTGCGCGGGTGGAACTCGTCCGGTCATCTGACCAGGCGGGAGGTCGAATGACCTCCCGAACCCATAAGCTATATAAATTTATCCGCAACTTTTCTCTTCCGTTTTAAGCAAGGCACATCCGGGGCATAATAAATCCAGGATAATAATTTAATCGATTCCTTTTTAGCAAATTTTACCTCCCACATACTTGTCATTTGATCTGGTCTTTTTGGTAGCCGTTCCCAAACATGTCCCTTTATGCCGAGAAGTCTAATAATATTTTCTCTTATCCATTGAATATGAGCCTTGCTTGCTGAACAAAAACGGCTCCATAAACGAATATAAACATACTTTGAATTTTTAAAAGTATTCCATCGATCTTCGTAACTCCAGACCGACCCATCTCCATCTAGGTGGCCTCTTAAAAAATCAGGGAAATACTCATCTGGGATGTTCAGTGAACCCATAGTATAAGTTTTAGCTGGGAATAGTCCGATTTTTAATAGCCACCTGTAAAACTGAACACTACTAAACTGAACCCTGTAGAAGGGTTTCGTTGCCCAACCATCATTTTTGGACCGAGCTATTCTAGCCGTTAGACAGAGGCATTTCTTAAATGTTTTTAGTAATTGAATATCAGACGACCCCATGTTTATATGTCGTCCATCTTTACTCAAGTTTCCATCGGTAGTTAATAATCCAACAGCATAAGCAAGGTTGGGTGTCCATTGAAACTCTTTATCAGGTAATTTATGTGCAGGCATAAACTTAGTGGGGATGGAGGGAATCGAACCCTCACGGACTTGCGTCCAGAGGTTTTTGAGACCTCTTTGTCTACCTAGTTCCAACACATCCCCCCGCTTACCAATTCCGCCACCGTGGCTTATTTGTTTTTTAACAGATTTTCTCTCATTTGTAAATTTAAAGATTCTGTGATAAATTAATCTAATGACCCGCATAATCTGTCTTGCAAACAATAAAGGGGGTGTTGGCAAAACAAATGTTTCTGTTAACTTGCCAGTTTTTTTAGCAGCAAAAGGCAAGAGAGTTTTGCTGGTTGATTTTGACCATCAAGCAAATGCTACTTTCTCTTTGGGAATTAACCCTAAAAAGCTGCCCCTTTCGGTTTACAATGTTTTGGCAAATCAAGTTAGTCCTGAAGCCGTAATTCAGAAGACTTCTTTTTTCGGTTACGAGATTATGCCTTCGTGCGCCGATCTTGCAGGAGCCGTTATAGAGTTGGTAAGTGTTAAAAATCGTGAATTTAGACTCCAGCAAGTTTTGGATAAAATCAAAGACAAGTATGACTATATTATCATAGATTCTCCTCCAAGCCTTGATCTTTTAACTCTTAATTGCCTTTGCGCTTCGGATGAAGTTTTAATTCCTGTCCAGTGCGAATACCTGGCTTTGGAAGGATTAGATCAGATCCTTTCAACAATTGATTTGGTAAAGAATAATTTAGGAAAAGACTTAAAAGTTTTAGGAGCGCTGCTTACAATGTATGACAGAAGGAACCGTATTTCTCGAGAGGTTGCAAAAGAGATCAGAAGAGACTTCCCCGGATACGTCTTTGATACCGTTATTCCCAGAAGCGTAAAACTGGCAGAAGCTCCCCGGTTCGGCAAAACAATCCTAAAGCATGCTCCTTATTCCAGAGCATCAATGTCTTATCGCGAACTAGCAGAAGAACTGATAAAATTCGAAAATTAATTTAAAGCTTGCGGTTAAAAACATCTGTTATTAAATCGTAAACAATATATATATGAAATCTACTTTTGGTAAAGGGCTTGAATCGTTAATCCCTAAAAAAGCAACAAATCTTAGTGAAAGAGTTGGGCAGAAGAAGGAATCTATTTTTTTTATTGAGATTGAAAAAATTAAAACCAATCCTCTCCAGCCGAGAAAAGAATTTGACCAGAAATCTTTGAATAATTTAGCGGAATCAATTCAAAATTATGGAATATTGCAACCTTTAATTGTCAGCAGGCAAGAAGAGGATGGAAGAACGGAGTATAGGTTGATTGTGGGAGAGAGAAGATTAATATCGGCGAAGATAGCCGGACTCAGAGAGGTACCCGTAATTATTCGCAAGCTGGATAAAAAAGAGGAGCTTGAGATTTCAATTGTTGAAAATGTTCAAAGAATGGATCTAAATCCTATAGAAAAAGCCGAGGCATTTCAAAGATTGCATAAAGAATTTGGTCTTTTGCAAAAAGATATTGCTAATATCTGCGGCATGAGCAGGGAAGCTGTAGCAAACAGTACAAGACTTTTGGAATTGTCAGACGAAACAAAGCAAGCAATAAAAGAAAAGAAAATTAGCGAAGGACATGCAAAAGCGATACTCGGTCTCAAGGATCTAGAAAAACAAAAAGCCGTCCTTGCCAGAGTTTTGAAAAACGACTTAAATGTGAGAGAAACGGAATCCTTGGTTCAGAAGATAAATGTTTGGAAGCCTTTTTCAAAAAAGACTTCAATTGAATCCAAGGAAGAGCTTAACGAGATGGAAAATAGTTTTAAAGATCTGTTTTCCATTAAGGATTTAAAAATTGGAGTTCAGGCAGGAAAGCCCAAAATGACCATTTTTTTCAGAAATAAGGCAGAGATGAAAAAGATTCTCCAAGACATGAAGGAAAAGTTTTAGACTTTTCTTATCTCCTCAATCTCTTTTATTTGTTTTAATTGCTCGAAAACTTTATCTAGCTGTTCGATTCCTTTAACCTCAAGCGTTATCTTCACTTCAAGAGATTTTTCCTGTTCTTTAATTCTAGAGTTGAAAGCAAGAATCTTTATCTTTGTTGCACTTATTAAAGAAGTTATTTCTTTTAGTATCTCTTTATTGTTTTCGGCTGTTATCTCGATAGAAACAGGGTAATAGTTTTCTTCTTCCCAAGACGCTTCAATAATTTTTTGAGGCCATTTTTTTTCTAATATTTTAAAGTTTTTACAATCAATCTTATGAACTGTTGCCTCGTTGCTTTTAGTGATATATCCTGCGATTTTATCATTGGGTTCAGGCGAACAGCATTTAGCCAAGCGCATTTTAATTCCTTTTTGTCCCGCTAAAACAATTTCTCTTTTGAGTTTCGCTTTCAAGGGTTTCGCCCGGACACCTTTTTGCTTCAAAAAGAATTCCCTTTCTTTGAATAGTGCTCTGAAAATCTCCTGGGGAGAAAGCTCTCCCTCTCCAACGGAGACAGTTAAGCTTTCTACATCCTTGTAAGAAAACTTCTTAAGAAGTTTTTCTTTTTTATTCTTAGAAATTTTTTGCCAGCTTATTCCTTGTAATTCTTTGAATTTTTCATCAAGAAGTTTTAGTCCCCGACTTAAATTTTCGGGTCGAGATTCTTTCTTTAACCAACTTTTAATATGAGAGCGAGCGAGGTTGGTTTTAACAAATTCTAACCAGCTACGAGAAGGTTTTTGGGATTTGTCAATAATAATTTCAACTTCATCTCCATTTTTTAATCCTTTAGAAAGAGAACTTAATTTTTTGTTGATTTTTGCTCCTGCGCAATGGTTGCCTACGTCTGTGTGTATGGAATAGGCAAAATCAATCGGGCAAGCTCCTTCGGGCAAGTCAATTACGTCTCCTCTGGGAGTAAATACGAAGATTCTATTTTTGAAAAAATCAATCTTAAGGCCTTCCCAAAAATCTTTTGATTTGGTTGCTTCTTTCTGCCAATCTCGCAATTGTGACACCCAGACAAACTTTTTAATTTCTTTTTTTGTTTTCTTTTCTTTCTTTGCCCAATGAGCGCATATTCCGAATTCGGCTTCACGATGCATTTGAGGAGTCTTTATTTGGAATTCCGTTATTTTTCCATCAATGCAAAATACGGTAGTGTGTAGAGCTCTGTAATCGTTTGGTTTTGGTATGGCGATATAGTCTTTTATTCGGCCGGGCAAAGGTTTCCAATATTCATGAATTGCTCCCAAGGCTTTATAACAGGTTGCAACGTCTTTCAGTATTATTCTTAACGCTACTAAGTCATAAATCTTTTCGATGTCCATATCATGCCTTAGAAACTTTTGGTATAGGCTCCAATGATGTTTGATTCTGGCATGAATATCAATTGGTTTTATTTTTTCTTTTTTCAAAATCTCAAGCACTCTTTTTTTTACTTTTTCCAAATATTCATTTCTTTGTCCGTACTTGCTTCCTACATTTTTTATCAGCCACTGATATTCTTTCGGGTAAAGATAAGGAAAAGCCAGATCTTCCAACTGGCCCTTCATCTCTCCCATTCCAAGGCGGTTTGCCAAGGGTGCGAAGATCTCTAAAGTTTCAAGGGCAATCCTTTTTTGCTTTTCCGGAGGAAGAGCATATAAGGTTTGCATGTTGTGCAGCCTGTCAGCAAGTTTTATTAACATTACCCTTATGTCTTCTGCCATTGCAAAGAACATCTTTCTTAGGTTCTCTGCTTGAATATCAACGGGCCTGTCTTTTCTATTTGCAATAGGAGGCATTTGGAGATTTTTCTTAGGATAGCGAAGTCTCCCCAGTTTACTTACTCCGTCAACCAGAAAAGCCACTTCTTTACCAAATTCTTTTTCAATATCTTTAAGGGTTCTGTCTGTATCCTCGGGAACGTCATGCAAAAAACCTGCCGCTATCGTCTGCGGGTCCAGGTTCATCTTAGTTAGGGTTTCCGCCACTTTTATGGGGTGGGAAATATATTCTTCTCCCGAAGCTCTTTTTTGCCCCTTGTGAGCTTTTTCTGCAAACCTGTATGCTTTCTTTATTAAGCTCGGATCCGAAAACCTTTTAAAGATTTTTTTAATAATTTTTAAAGGCATTTTATTCTTTGTAATCGCATTTTTTATTTGAGCATTTTAAAGTAAAGTCTTTTGTTTTCCTTTTTATTTCAACTAAAATTGAATCGCATTTGGAACATTTTTTATTAGTGGGCTTGTCCCATAAGGCAAAGTCGCATTCGGGCCATCTGGAACATCCATAAAAGATTTTTCCTCTTTTAGTTCTTTTCTCAGCGATTTTTCCTTTCTTGCATTTTGGACATGCAATATTTAATTCGTTTTTTTCAAGAGCTTTGGTGTATTTGCATTTCGGGAAATTAGAACAAGCATAAAACCTTCCGAATTTTCCCATGCGGATTATGAGGGGAGAACTGCATTTGGGGCAGATTTTTCTCGTTGGCTTTTCATTGAATTCTTTTTTTGAAACTTCTTCATACTTTTGATTTAGGTTCTCTTCAAAAGGGCCATAGAAGTCTTTGATAATTTTTTGCCATTTTTCATTTCCTTGAGCGATTTCATCAAGATTTTGCTCCATTTGGGCCGTAAATTTAATATCTACTATTTTAGGAAAATGTTTTACCAAAATATCATTTACCACGTTTCCTATTTCCGTGGGTCTGAATTTCCTGTTTTCGTCTTTTTGAACATAGTTCCTCGCCATAATTGTGGAAAGCGTCGGGGCATAGGTTGAAGGCCTTCCAATGCCGTCTTCTTCAAGAGCTTTAATTAAGGTTGCTTCTGAATATCTTGGAGGGGGCTGGGTAAAATGCTGGTTGGGAGATAATTTTAAAAGCTCCAAAACTTCTTTTTCTTTAAGAGGGGGAAGCTCAGATTCTTTAAATTTTAGGGGATAAACTTTTAAGAATCCTTCAGATTTCAAAGTTTGTCCGTTGGCTTTAAAGACATATTCAGCTTCTTTGCCATTTGCTCCAATTTCTATTTTTGTTGCATCAAAAACTGCTTGGCTCATTTGAGAAGCAATAAATCTTTTCCAAATCAGCTCGTAAAGTTTGTATTGGTTTTTGTCTATCTTTTTATCTAAATTGTCCGGAAGATTCTCGGGGGCGCTTGGCCTTATTGCTTCGTGGGCTTCTTGAGCTCCCTTGCTTTTTGTTTTGTATTTTCTAAAAAAGCCTGGCCAATATTCTTTTCCATAATATTTTTCAATTGTTTCCTTGGAAGATATTAAAGAAGATTGAGAAAGATTTAGGGAATCTGTCCTATGATAACTTATGAAGCCAGTTTCATAAAGTTTTTGCGCTGTGCGCATTGTCATTTTTGCGGGGAATCGGAAGTGCTTGTAAGCTTCTTGCTGCAAAGTTGAAGTGGTAAACGGAGGGAGGGGATTTCTCTTTAATTCTTTTTTCTCAATGCTTTTGATTTTGTATTCAGACCCTTTTAAATCTTCGATAATTTCGTTTGACTCGTTTTTGTTTTTGATTGCCAGCTTATCTATTGTCTTTCCGTCTTTTTTCGCAAGAGAAGCTAAAAATCCAGTTTTGGATTCCGAGTTGATTTTTTTAAGCAGTGTTTCAATGCTCCAGTATTCCTGAGGGATGAAACTCTCTATTTCTTTTTCCCTTTCTGCTATTAAGCGGAGAGCTATAGACTGGACTCTTCCTGCCGAAAGCCCTCTGGTTATCTTTTTCCATAGAAAAGGGGAAAGTTTGTATCCTACGAGCCTGTCTAAAACTCTTCTTGCTTGCTGGGCATTAACGAGGTTTAAATTTATTTCTCTAGGATTTTTTAAGGCTTCTTCAACAGCTTGTTTTGTAATCTCATGAAATGCGATTCTCTCATAAGGAATTTCTTTTTTCAAATCTTTTAAAGAAGACTTTAAAACTTGGGATAGATGCCAAGAGATAGCTTCTCCTTCTCTGTCTTCATCGCTTGCCAAAATAATTTTATCTGATTTTTTAGCAGCCTCTTTTAAGCTTTTTATAGTTTTCCTTGCCTTCTGAGGAATAATATATTGGGGCTCAAAATTGTTTTCTATATCAATTCCCAGTTTACTCTTCGGAAGATCGCGAATATGCCCCATGGTTGCGGCAATTTGATAATCTTTTCCTAGGAATTTTTTAAGAGTCTTGCATTTTGTGGGACTTTCCACGATAACGAGTTTCATAAAGAATGTATTGCTTTTAATGTTTTCCTTTACAATAAAATAGTTTTTCAGTTTTCACAAGATATTTCTAACCCTTTTTAATGCTATAATAGAAAAAGTATGGCAAATAACTCATTAAAAAAGCAGGCAGAGAAACGCATTAACAACCTAAAGAAGGTTATTTCTCACCACAGATATCTTTATCATGTTTTAGACAAACAGGAGATTTCTGATTCTGCTTTGGATTCATTGAAGCACGAGCTTTATCAGTTTGAGCAGAGATATCCGGAGTTTATCACCAAAGATTCTCCCACTCAGAGGGTGGGAGGAAAACCGCTTGATAAGTTTAAGAAAGTGAGCCACAAAGTACCGATGCTTTCTATTATGGATATCTTTTCTGAAAAAGAATTGGAAGATTGGGAAAATTATCTTAAAAGATTGGACAAAAAAGCTAAATTCGAATATTTTTTGGAATTGAAAATTGACGGTTTTGCAATTACCTTGGTTTATGAAAATGGAATATTTGTTCAGGGATCGACAAGGGGAAACGGAAGAATAGGAGAAGACGTTACCAGTAATTTAAAAACCATTGAGAGTATCCCTCTAAAATTAAATATCTATGGCAAGCTGCCTACTAAAGAAATTGAAGAGAGAATAAAGAGTCTTGTTGAAAAGGGAAAGATAGAAGTAAGGGGAGAAGTGTATATGGAAAAAGAGGCCTTTAACAGTTTTAATAAAAGGTTAGAGAAGAATGGTGAAAAGCCTTATGCCAATCCAAGGAATTTGGCCGCAGGCTCAATCAGGCAGCTCAATTCGAAAGTTGCTGTTTCGCGTCCTCTTAAATTTCTAGCCTACGATATTGCTACTGAATTGGGCCAGACAAAACATTCTCAAAAGCATCAGATTCTACCATGCCTTGGATTTCAAACCAACGAAGGGAAAATTTGCAAGAATTTAAATGAAATCATCTCTTATTGGAGGAAGGTAGACGAAAGAAGGAAACTGCTTCCTTTTCAAATTGACGGAGTAGTGGTAGTAGTAAACAACGATACTCTTTTTAAAAAGCTGGGAACGGTAGGAAAAAGTGCTCGAGGGTCCAGGGCTTTCAAATTTTCTCCAGAGCAATCAACAACCATTATTAAAGATGTGATTTTTCAAGTTGGCAGAACCGGGGCTGTAACGCCAGTTGCTGTTTTAAAGCCAATAAAAATTGGGGGAACAGTTGTCACCAGAGCTACTCTGCACAATGAAGATGAAATTAAAAAACTTGGGGTAAAGATAGGGGATACGGTAATTGTAGGCAGAGCCGGGGATGTAATTCCTGACATTATTAAAGCAATTTCTGAACTCAGAACGGGTAAAGAAAAAAATATTCACTTTCCTGAAAAATGTCCTGTCTGCGGTAAAAGCTTGTTTAAACCAGAAGGAGAAGCAGTTTGGAGATGTAGAAATCCTAAATGCAGTGCGGTAAGAAAAAAGTTTCTTTATCATTTTGTTTCTAAAAAATCGTTTGACATTGAAGGACTTGGTCCTAAAATCATTGATAAGCTGATAGATGAAAGCTTGATATCCAAAACTCCCGACATATTTAAACTGGCCGAAGGGGATCTAATACCCTTAGAAAAGTTTGCTGAAAAATCTGCTGAGAATTTAATTAGAGCGATTGAAAAATCAAAAAGAATTTCCCTTTCACGCTTTATCTTCAGTTTAGGGATTCGCTATGCGGGAGAGGAAACCTCAATTGATTTGGCCAATTATTTTGGAAGTTTAAAAGAAATAGAAAAAGCCGATATAGAAGAATTGGAAAGAGTTCCTGATATTGGGTGCGTTGTGGCAAAAAGTATTTACAAGTGGTTTAAAGAAAAATCCAACCTTAAGCTTGTTAATAATTTAATTGGAGTAGATATAGAAATTATTCCTCCGAAGAAAGTAGAAAAAAAGTTTAAGGGAAAGAAGTTTGTATTTACCGGGACTTTGGTGGGTATGACCCGCGATGAAGCAAAGAACAAGGCAAGAATGCTTGGAGGAGATATTTCTTCTTCTGTTTCCAAGGAAACGGATTTCGTAGTTTGCGGAAGTTCTCCCGGATCCAAAAAAGAAAAAGCCCAAAAACTCGGAGTTAAAACTATTTCTGAAAAGGAGTTTTTTAAAATGGCAAATGGTTGAAAATAAAAGATGACCGGTTTTGTCAACATTGAACTTTAACGTTTTTCTTGAAATCCTAGAAGAAATTCGATGAAACATATTTACTTTATTCTTTCTAAACGAGAGGGAAAAGTTTTATATTAATGAATTAGCTAAGTTGATAAAAGAAGATCCTGCCAATGTCTACAAGAAACTCATTGAGCTTAGAAGAGAAGGGTTATTTTCCGATGAGTTCCAAGGCAGAGAAAGATATTTCTTCTTAAATCGAAAATACCCTTTTTAAAAAGAATATAAAAAAGTTTTTAACAAAACAGAAAAATGATTACTAAAAGGAGAAAGACAAATTGGAAAACTTTTTTAATTATAGTTGCTTTAATTATTGTTGGGGCTGGACTTTCCTGGCAAGTTAATCGTTATTTTATTGAAAAGGGATTGGCTAAAAGCCTGAAAGACAGAACTCTCTTGATTGTCATTGAAAATAATTTTATATCACCGCCAGAAATTGAAAAAGGTTATGAAAATCATAAAAATCTAGCAGATACATTCTTTTCTTATATTTTCAAAGTTAATAAAAAAGAGTTAGATAATAAAAACTTAGCAGAGGTACTCGATGTTTATGGTGAAGATTATTTGGCAAGCCGATTTGAAAATGCAGCTAAGAATTATGGAGAAATAATAATTTTAACAGACGAAGAAGCGTCTTATAATAACTTTAAAAGAGTTTTAATAGAGGCTAATAATGAAGGAAAGACGGTTGACATTCTTCTAGATTTGCACGGGAATGCCAATAGCATTTATTTTTATAATCAAGCGATTTTTAAAGATTTTATCGGTTACGATAAAGATTTTATTCTCAGCCGGCCATTAAATATCGGCTATGTTTACCAAACCGTTTGTTATGGCGGAGAGAATATGGAAATTTGGTTGGAATTAGGAGCTCAAGCAGTCAGCGGTTCAGAAGAGATAAATAATTTTGTTATTCTTGCTCCAGAAAGATTTCTTTATCTGTGGACCCATGGAAAAACTTATTCTGATGCGGTAAACGGCGGATTTAATTTTGAGGTTCTGGTTTCAAAAATAATAGGCAAATTCTTGCCTGATATAATGCTCTCAACAGGGGAGGATTCTCTAGAATCAAGCAAGATGATCTTTATCGGTGATAAAAACTATAAAATCAATTAAAGTAAAAAAATATGAAAAAGACAATAAAAAAAATAATAAGTATATTAGTTTTTTTCCCAAGCATCTTTTACGGACTGGCTGGACTGTTTCAGTATTTAATTCTCATACATCCATTTGGAGATACTCTTTTGGCAATTAGTTTGTTCAGCTGGGTTATATCTCTTGCGGTAGCTGTTTTATCTTTGGTTTTGGGTGTTTTGCTTTATCGTAATTTTATTACATTAGAGAAGCCCGATGCTTTTAAGAATTCTAAATATTTAATCTATGTAGGGCTGTTTTTCTTAGTATTTTCATTGTATCAATTTATTAATATATATTTCAGATTAGGGCTAAGCATGGCTTTTTCTGTCGCTCCTATTTTAATAATTGGAACTTTAAGTATTGTCGCAGGTTTTTTGGGAATAAATATTGACGAAGCGGAGAGGGAAGAGCCTTATTCAAGAGAAAAGAATAGATTTTTTAAAAGATTTAAAATATTATCTTTTTTAATATTATTATTTTTGATTGGATGTACGATTTTTAATGTTTATACATATAAAGCAACATATTACCAGGAAGGTATTAAAGATTTAGAATTGAGCGGAAGAGTTGTGTTCCAGGAAACTAGTTCGCGGAACGGTATTTACAGGCAATGCATGGTAGACCTAAGTAGCCCAAAAGAGATTAATTGTTTTGAAGAAAACGGTCGAGTGCCTTTTTGGGGACCAAATGGAGAAAACATTTTTTATTATAAATGGGATGGAAAGGGATACATAGACACTGTTATATACAACACGATTGACGGAACTAAAGAGATGTTGGATGGTGAAGGTGCCTATGAAGAGAATAAAAAGTTGAGGGAATCGGAAAGAATAGAAAACCCTTTAAATCATCATCTAAAAGCGACCGTATCACCTGATGGCGAAAGGACAGTATATGCTTTTGCAGGTACGGTATATTTGTTAGATCATTACGGAGAACAGACCGTCTTGCTTAAATCCGGCCATCCCTCATCTAAAGATTTTTGCAGAGCAGCAACATGGTATTCCAATGAGCAGATATTGCTTTTGTGTATTTTAAAAAGTAACAATGCCTTTGCTGAAGAAAGATACCAACGCGGATTTTTCCTAATAGATGCCGACGGTTCCAATTTAAGCTTAATAGTCCCAAACGACGGTCCTTATTGGCTCTATTATGAATATCCTGATTTATATAGATGATATGTATGTTATATCGGTTGGCATTTAAAATTAATATTTGTTAAGCACTTATTTATTTGAGTATTTATTTTACCTGTTGAGGACAAACCTCGGCATTTTCTTTTAGCAAGCCAGGGTTAAGCCCTGGCTTGTCTGTTTTAGCCTTTCAATTTTTCAATTACCTGAGATAATATCTGGCAATAAAGATTTAATCCAACTTGATTTATATTTCCCGACTGCTCTTTGCCTAGAATATTTCCCGCTCCCCTAATTTCCAAATCTCTTAAAGCAATCTTGTATCCCGAGCCGAGTTCTTCGGCTTCTTTTAATGCTTTCAATCTTAACTCAGCTTTTTCAGAGAGATTTTTGCCGTATAAGAAATAAGCAAAAGCTTGAGTATGAGATCTCCCGACCCTTCCTCTCATTTGATAAGCCTGAGACAATCCCAATCTGGAGGCGTCGTCTACAATGAGGGTATTAACGCTGGGAATATCAAGACCGTTTTCAATAATGGTAGTGGCTATCAATACATTAATCTTCTTTTTTTGAAAGTCATTCATTACCTTAGTCAATTCTTCTTTTTCTAATTTTCCGTGTACGACCCCGATGTTCCAATTAGTTAAATCATTTAGGCTTTCCAGAAACTTTTTGGCAGTTCCAATCGTCTCAACCCGGTTGTGAAGATAATAAACTTGTCCCCCTCTCTTAATTTCTTCCTTAATCGCTTTTTGGATTGTTTTCTTTAAGAAAGGGAGAATGAACGTTTTTATAGGAAGGCGGTAAAGAGGTGGAGTTTGAATCAACGTTATTTCTTTCAGAGAAGACAAGGCCAAGTAAAGGGTTCTTGGAATGGGGGTTGCAGACAAGGACAAGATATCAAGAGAAGCTCTCAGCTTCTTTAATTTTTCTTTCTGCTTTACACCGAATTTCTGTTCATCATCTATTATTAACAGTCCCAAGTTTTTAAAACCTATATCGGAAGAGATAATTCGGTGTGTTCCAATAACGATATCCGTTCTGCCGTTTTTTAAGTTTTGGATTATTCTTCCCTGATTAGATTTTGTCTGCAGTCTGCTCAGTAAGTCAACTTTTATTGGTAATGCTTTTAACCTTTGTTTGAAGTTTTGATAATGCTGATTGGACAGGATTGTTGTCGGACAAATTATTGCTGCCTGGTATCCCGAATTCACTGCTTTTACAGCTGTTCTTAAGGCAATTTCGGTTTTTCCAAAACCTACATCTCCGCATATTATTCTATCCATGGGAGTTTTTTTCTTTAAATCTTTTTCAATGTCTCTAATCGCTTGGATTTGGTCTGGCGTTTCTTCAAAGGGAAAACTGGAAGCTATTTCCATATCTACTGCCGGATCAAAAAAGTAGGGAGGTCTTTCGGCAATTTCTCTTTTGGCGTAGATTTCAAGAAGCTCTTTGGCTAATTTTTCTGCTTCCTCTTTTATTTTCTTTTTTGTCCTTTGCCAGAAAGGGCTGCTCAACCTTGATATCTTCGGTTCAATAAACCCTATATACCTGGACAGTTTTCTTTCCAATCCTTCCGGAATATAGAGCTTGTCTCCCTGGGCGTATTCCAAAAGATAGTATTTAACAATATCTTTAGTTTTTTCTTTTACTGTGCTTGATGGTAAATGCGAGAATCCTGCAAAGCGCGCCACGCCGTGATCGAGATGAACTAAATAGTTGCCCGGCTTAATTCCCTTTAGGTCGGAGAATATTTTCTGAGATTTCAATTTTTTCTTTAATATTTTCTTTACGAGTTTTTCATTTTCAATCTTCACAGGCAGTTTCTCAATGTTTTCAATCAGGTTTCCGTAAAAATCAAGGCGAACAGCATAAATCAAATTGATCGGGAAAACTTCAATGACCCCTCCTTTCCTTGAGAATTCTCCGGGTTCTGTAATTTGAAGTACCTTTTCATATCCCATTTCGTCAAGCTTCCTTAGAATTTGAGAAAAATTATATTCTCGATTTCTTTCAAGATATATTAGGTTGTCTTGAAAAAAAGACTGGGTTTTTCTCGTTTTGAGAATTTTTGTTAAATTTTTTTCAAACCAAAAACCGGACTTTTCTAAAAAGTAGGGGCAAAGTCCTGCAATTAAAACCTTGTCAACGGGATTTTTCTTTTCTTGCATTTCCTTTCGGAGAATCCTTTTTAGTGTTTTTAAAAGTTTCTGCAATAAGCTCAGCGATTAAATTCCGACATTGCTTTTTCTATTCCGTTCTTTAGAGAATATTCTAAAGCATCAACGTTTTTTATTATTGTTTTTTTAATATTTCCCTTTTGCTCTTTTGAGAAGTTTTTAATAACAATGTCTCTTGCTTTTTTTCTGGAGACGCCTTCTTTTGGAACCCGAATGCCTACCCTGAACCTGATAAACCTCTTTGTTTTAAGGTTTTTGATAATTGATTCAATGCCCTTGTGTCCTGCAGGACCTCGATTTTCAGTTATCTTTGTTTTTCCGAAGTCAATATCTGTTTCATCGTGGACAACCCAGAGTTCTGCTTTGGGTTTTTTGAAAACGGATACAACTTTTTTTATCGGGCCTCCGGAATTATTCATGAAGGATTGGGGCTTGAAAAGAAGAACTTTTTTATCTTCAAAAAAACTTTCAGTAATTAAAGCATTGTATTTTTTTGAAAATCTAAACTCGGGAAATTCATTTTTTCTTGCAAATTCCTCAACGATGCGGAATCCGATATTATGAGGAGTGTTTTTGAATTTTTCACCGGGATTTCCCAGTCCTGTTATGATTACCATTTGATTAGGTTTGCTTTATTGTAACACTTTACCTGCCCCGTAGTGAAATTTCTACCGCTCTGCGAATTGGTTTTTCAAAAGAAAAGTCTAGCAGGAATTCTACTACGGGGCTT
>CAZKKG010000001.1:0-6695 GCA_964553275.1 uncultured Candidatus Saccharibacteria bacterium | reverse complement strand
TCTGCGAATTGGTTTTTCAAAAGAAAAGTCTAGCAGGAATTCTACTACGGGGCTTGCAAAATGGGAAAAATTTGGTATAATTGGGGTGATATGAGAAATTTTATCTTTTTTGTTTGGGAAATCGCTAAGATAATCATTGTTGCTTTATTAATAGTAATCCCCATCCGCTATTTCGTTTTTCAGCCGTTTTTGGTAAGGGGCCAATCAATGGAGCCTAATTTTTCAAACAGTGATTATCTTATCGTTGATGAATTGTCTTACAGATTTAATGACCCGCAAAGAGGCGAGGTGATAGTTTTTAAATCTCCAAGTTCTCTTTCTCAGCGTTTCATTAAGAGAATTATCGGTCTTCCCGGAGAGGAGGTAATAATAGAGGACGGCAGAATTACCATTATTAAAGACGGTGTAGAGACAATTTTAGACGAGTCAGAATATCTTCCCTCTTCAATTAAAACTTTTGGAGATATCCATATTGTTTTAAACAGCGAACAATATTTTGTTTTGGGCGATAACAGGATAGCTTCTTACGATTCGAGAAGATGGGGGGCTTTGCCTGAAGAAAATATAATAGGAAAAGTGTTTTTAAGGCCTTGGCCTTTTGCCTCTTTGTCTAAAATAGAGATTCCGGAATATTAAAACTATAAATGATATTACATACTAATCAGTTAATATTGATTGACAGAAACTGATTTTTGTATTTTCGTATATTTTTGTAATTTCGTAGTAATATATAAAATTATGTCTAAAAAACCAAAGTTTCAAACTCCAAGCGGTATGCATGATATTCTGCCTGGGGACTATGTCTATTTCCAAAGGGTAGAGAAAGTATGCCAGGAGGTTGCTGATTTTTACAGATTTGAAAGAATTGAAACTCCGATTGCTGAACAAGCGGAACTTTTTTTAAGAAGCATAGGAGACGCTACCGATATTGTAGAAAAGCAAATGTATAGTTTTAAAACCAGAGGAGGAGATTTTTTAGTTTTAAGGCCGGAGGGAACAGCTTCCGTAGCGAGAGCCTTTATTGAACATGGGATGAACAATCTTCCCCAACCCGTAAAGTTATGGCATTTCGGCCCTTTCTTTCGTTACGAAAGACCTCAAGCAGATCGTTATCGCCAATTTTGGCAGGCTGGATTTGAAGTGTTGGGAGAGCAATCTCCGGTGATAGACGCCCAGATTATTCAGCTTGTCTGCAATATATTTAAGAAACTTAAGTTTGACGACTTAATCATCGAAGTAAATTCTATCGGGTGCAGACATTGCCGCTCTTATTACAAGAAGTTGTTGGTGAGCTACCTTAAATCCAGAGAAACTTCTCTCTGTTCCGATTGCAGGGGAAGGCTGAAAAAGAATCCCTTGAGAGTTCTTGATTGCAAAGAGGAAAAATGTCAGAGAATATACAGCCAAGCTCCTCAAATGGTAGATCATCTTTGCGATGATTGTAAAAGTCACTTTAAGCAAGTTCTGGATTTTTTAGATGAAATAGAATTGCCTTACAATCTCAACCCCTATCTGGTGAGAGGGCTTGATTACTATACCAAAACTGTTTTTGAGGTACATCGAAGATCAAAAGAAGGGGAACCGACTCTTACTCTTGCAGGGGGAGGGAGATATGACGGTTTGATCAAGCTTTTAGGCGGGAAAGATACGCCGGGTTGCGGAGTGGCATGCGGTATTGAGAGAATCGTTAGTTTTATGAAAGAGAAGCCCTTAAAAGTGTCCAAGCATAACACCTCAAAGATTTTTTTAGCCCAGCTCGGATCTCTGGCTAAGAAGAAAAGCTTGGTTCTTGTTGAAAAACTCAGAGAAGCTGATATTCCTGTAATTGAAATGCTGAATAAGGATACCTTGAAAGTCCAATTGAGCAGAGCAAATAAAATGGGTGTGAAGTATTGTTTGATTTTAGGGCAAAAGGAAGCTTTGGATAGTAAGATAATTGTTAGAGACATGGAAAGCGGCGGGCAAAAAATAATAGATGCGGATAATATAGTAAAAGAAATTAAAAAAAGTCTGAAAAAATCCTAACAAGATATTTGTTTCTTGGCATTTAGGCGTTAGTATGTTTTAATGTTCATATATGAATAAAGATTGCCTTTTTTGCAAAATTGCAAGAAAAGAAATACCTGCCGATATTGTTTACGAAGATGAAACATTTTTTGTTCTCAGAGATATCAATCCTGAAGCTCCGGTTCATCTTTTAATTGTCCCCAAGAAGCATATTCCTTCGGTTGACTATTTAAAACCGGAAGACGAGGCTCTTGTCGGAAAACTTTTTTTAACTGCCCAGAAAATTGCAAGAGATAATGGGATTGCTGAAACCGGCTACAAGTTGTTATTCAATGTAGGCAGGGGAGGCGGGCAGATGGTAGACCATCTTCATTTGCATTTGCTCGGGGGATGGAAAAAAGATGCAAGCATTAAAATAGAAAACAGAAGTTAATTTAAAAGGGTATGCCCATAGAAATTAAAAAGAAAACGAAAGAATCGTCCCAAAGTTTAATTAGACGCTTCACTCAAAGAGTTCAACGAAGCGGCCTTTTGATTAGAGCAAGGAAAAACAGATTTAGAATAAAACAAAAGTCAAAGCAGATGAAGAAGAGGACCGCCTTGAGGAGAGAGGAGTTAAAGGCTCAGTATCAAAAATTAAAAAGACTGGGCAAATAATGACGATAAAAGAAAAAATTCAAAAAAATATTCAAGAAGCTGCAAAGGAAAAGAAAGAATTGGAGCTGGGGGTTTTTCGTTTGCTCTTGGCGGATATCTTGTCAAGGGAAAAAGAAAAAAGATACAAGTTGAGTAAGGAAAAACCGGAATTAAGCCAGCAAGAGCTGGAAAAACAAAGTTTGTTAATCGATGAAGAGGTCTTAGAAACAGTTTCTTCTGCGGTTAAAAGAAGAAAAGAATCTGTTTCTGAATTTGAAAAAGGAGGCAGAACCGATCTTGTCGAGAAAGAAAAAAGGGAAATGGAAATCCTTAAAGAATACATGCCCGAACAGCTTTCAGAAGATGAGATAAAGGATTTTGTTAAAAAAGCAATAGAAGAAGTTGGAGCTCAGGACATTAAAGATATGGGCAAAGTAATGGGCGCCTTGATGCCTAAATTAAAAGGCAAAGCTGACGGAATGATGGTTAGCAAAACAGTAAAAGAACTTTTTTCAAAGGAAAACTGAACATATTTAGCCTTTAGAATTTGAACGGTCAAAAGTGGTAAAATCTTAAAGCACATGATTGAAATAAATAATTTGACCACTAATTTGATTAACAGAGAATTCGTTGAAAAAATCGCTGATGCGGTTTTAAGAGGAGAACATTCGTTGAGAAAAGGAGAAAATTTATCCTTTGCTTTCGTGAGCCGGGATAGGATAAGAGAACTTAACAAGAAATATCGTAAGAAAAATTGTTCAACTGACATTCTTTCTTTTCCTTTGCGAAGTAAGTTTCCAGCAGCAGATAAGCTTAGGATTCCCTTGGGAGAGATAGTTGTTTGTTTTTGGGAGGTGAAAAAAAATGCAAGAAGGTTTGAATCAGGTTTTGAAAAAGAACTGGCCAGGGTTATAATACACGGTGTCTTACATATATTAGGTTACGATCATGAAGGTTTAGAGAAAGATAAGCAAAAAATGGAGGAAAAAGAAAAATATTATTTATCAAAGGTAAGAAACTTATTATGAGATCTAAAATTATTACAGCTTTAGATATTGGTACCACTTTTATTAAATCTTTGACTGTGCTTGAGAAGCCGGATTCCCAGGACTTTGAGATACTGAGCAGGATAAAAATCCCTAATTTTGGAATGAGAAAAGGGGTCGTTGCAAAGCCTGAAGAAGTCTCTCAAAAAATAATTTCCGTTTTAGAGGAGGCAGAGAAAGAAACAGGACATAGGATTAAAGATGTATATGCAAATATTGGCGGAAGCCATCTTTTTTTAGCTTCTTCGAAGGGCTCTGTCGTTATATCCCGCGTTGATCGCAGCATTTCACAGGAAGATATAGACAGATCTATTGATACGGCAAAAGTTCTCTCTCTTCCTCCAAACAAAGAAGTTATTTATTTCTTCCCCAAGCAATTTATAGTTGATGGGGTAGAAGGTATTAAAGAGCCCTTGGGAATGAAAGGCATAAGACTGGAGACAGAAATTCTCTCCGTCTGCGCCTTCTCTCCCTATTTTAAGAATTTGACAGAGGCTTGTTTAGATGCAGATGTTCAAATATCTGATGTCATCTGCAATTCCATAGCTTCGGCCAATGCTTGTTTGACTCCCCGGCAGAAAGAATTAGGAGCGGTGCTTTTAGATATAGGAGGAGGCACTACTGATTTTGCCGTATACGAGGAAGGAGACCTGATTCACCTTGGAGTTATTCCTATTGGTTCAGAGCATGTTACTAACGATATTGCCATCGGACTTAGAACCGATACTAAAATCGCAGAGGAGATAAAAAAGGAATTTGGTCGTTGTAACCCTTCGAAAATGAATAAACCTAAAGAGGATTCTTCTAAAAAGAGCAGGAAAAGGGGAAAAATAGAAGTTCCCTTAGCCTCCCTTAGTTTTTCCGAAAAGTTTTTAACGAAAATAATTGAAGCAAGAATTTCCGAAATATTCAATTTAGTTCAAAAAGAAATTAAAAAAGTTTCTTCGGGAATCTTGCCCGCAGGCGTGATCATTACCGGAGGAGCGGCAAAACTGCCGAATATAGTCGACTTGGCTAAAAAAGAATTAAAACTTCCTTGCCGTATAGGGTTGCCCATCGTTAAACAGGGGGAGATTGAAGAAAGTGAATTTCTGGGAGAGAATGAAAAAGATCCTTCTTTCAGTACTGCTTGGGGGTTGATCTTATCGGGGATGTCGGACTATGAGCCGGAGGGAAGATTTCCCCTTCTCGGGAAAGGCATTACAGACAGGATAAAAAAGATAATTAGAACCTTCATTCCTTAGAGAGACTTTAAAAAATGGCAGAAAAATATGACTAAAATAAAAGTTATTGGCGTTGGAGGATCTGGGTCTAATGCTGTTTCCAGAATGAGCTCCTATAAAATTCGGGGAGTGGATTTGGTTGCCGTTAATACCGATCTTCAAGATCTTGAAAAAACCAAAGCGGATATCAAAGTTCAAATAGGGAAAGAGTTGACTGGAGGGTTGGGAACGGGAATGAACCCCGAGCTCGGAAGGAAGGCTGCAGAAGAACAGAGAGAAAAATTATCAAAAATTATTAAGGGATCCGATATGATTTTCATCACCGGGGGATTCGGCGGAGGCACCTGTACCGGAGCTGCTCCCGTGATAGCCGAGATTGCCAAATCCCAGAAAATCTTAACTATTGCCATCATAACCAAGCCCTTTAAATTTGAAGGAACTCCCAGGATGAAAATTGCAAAAGCAGGACTTGAAAATATAAAGGACAAGGTTGATACTTTAATTATCATTTCCAACGATAGGATATTATCTTTAACGAACAAAGATGCTTCTCTTCTCTCTGCTTTCTGGGCCTGCGACGACGTCTTAAGAGAAGCAGTCGAGGCGATTTCTGACCTAATTTTAGTACCAGGAATTATCAATATTGATTTTGCGGATCTTAAAGCAATCTTGAAAAACTCTGGACAGGCATTTTTCGGACAGGGAAAAGCAAGGGGAGAAAAAAGAATTGAACAGGCCGTAAATCGGGCAATTAATTCTCCTTTAGTCGGGTTTCTTACTCAAGGCGCGAAAGGAATTTTGTTTAATGTTTCAGGAGGGGAAGACCTGAGCTTGGCCGAAATTAATCAGGCTGCAAAAATCATTACTCGCAATGTCGACCCTCAAGCCAAGATAATTTTTGGAGCCGTTTACGGAAAAGGTTTAAGAAAGGGAGAAGTAAAAGTAATGGTTATAGCGACGGGATTTTAGATTTCTTAAATTTTATAAATATTTTTGAGGCATGTGGACAACTTGTCTTTTTTTTATGTAATGAAGCAATTTGACCTGTCCCTGTCATTGAGATAAAATATTATAATATTGTTTGTCTAGAATTAGTTCTAAAGAGTTGAAAGCATTTTATAAAAGTTTAAACTTTATTTTTTTATCTTTAATATGTCTCCTCATAAAATTGAGAAAGTAAAAAAAAGAAATGGATCTATTGTTGATTTTGACGAATCAAAGATTGCAAAAGCCATTTACAAAGCAATTACTGCAACTGGACAGGGCGACGGGGTAAAATCAAAAAGGGTCGCAGGCAGGGTAGTAAGGTTAATAAACCGCAGGTTTAAAAAAGATGAGATTCCTAGCGTTGAGCAAATTCAGGATATTGTTGAAGAGGTTTTAATCTTAGAGGATTTGGTAAAAACAGCTAAGGCCTATATTTTATATAGAGAAAAAAGAAGAGAGATAAGAGAGGCAATACAGGTGAACGAAGAAGCAATTGATAGGGTTGACCAATATATAGGAAAATTAGACTGGGAGATCAAGGAAAATGCTAATATGGCTTTTTCGCTCCAAGGATTGAACCGTTATGTGATAAGCTATGTTGTCAAAAAATACTGGCTTAATAAAATCTATCCTAAGGAAATAAGAGATGCTAATAAATCTGGTGATTTTCATGTTCATAACTTAGATACCCTCGGCCTTTATACTTTTTTTGGGAGAGAAGTTGTAGTGGTCAAATTAAACGGAGTACTCAAACTGATATCTCTTAAAGATCTTTATAATGAAATTCAACAAATAG